>JAMWDE010000012.1:0-11057 GCA_023818905.1 Candidatus Omnitrophota bacterium
GGGAGCTTTAAAAACCAAAAAGAAAATTCTTTAAAAGAATTCTTAAAAGGTGACATTTCTATTTTGCAAAAAAGATGACATTTTTATGTTGCAACAACAATTGCCTCTATTAGATATTGACTTGCGGATTTTTTATGTTATAATTAAAATCCTTTAGACAAGGGAAGGACCTGATGAAAAAACATCTTACCACTCCTACAGATATTGTGGGTAAACGCAGACATGGTTTTCTAAAAAGGATGCGCTCTAAAGCAGGAAGGAAGATTTTATCTCGTCGACGCAGAAAGGGCAGAAAGCGTATCTGCATTTCATAATACCCTTGGCTTACCGTTTATGCTTAGTAAGATATCCATCATATTGATTCAGATATACCAACAGTATTTCAGAGTATTGTTTCCTATAAGTTGTCGTTTTTATCCCAGCTGTTCTGAGTACGCGAAGCAGGCAATTATAAAGTATGGTTTTGTCTTGGGTGTATTTAAGGCAATCCAAAGATTAATGCGCTGTCAACCGTTTTCTAAGAGATTTGGTTACGATCCCCTCTTATAAAATATGGAAAGACGCCTAATTTTAGCTATTGTGTTATCACTTTTAGTGCTTTTGAGTTGGTCAGCTTTTTTGGCTAGATACTATCCTGAGCTTGGCAGTCCTAAGCCAAAAGTCTTAAAGGAGATTGAAATAATACCCCTGGAGGATATTCCTGCAGAAAACCTATTTAATTACACCCAGGATAAATTTGACCTTGTCTTTGAGGAATCAAAAGCTATTATAAAAGAGGCGAAATTTAAAGATTACCAATCCTATGGTTTTGCTTTAAATTCAGGACTATTGTTGGCGAGACCGGATTGGATCTTTCAAAAAAAAGAGGCTACTTCTCATAAAATAGAATTTGTTTTCCAGGGTCAGCCTTATCAGATTACCAAAAGATTTATTTTTCATAACTATAAATATAATATAGAGTTAGAAATTGATATTACCAATTTATCCTCCCAGATCTTAGCTTTAGAGATTCCTTTGACTTTGGGAAAAGTGAATTTAAAGTCATCTCCAGGTTCATTCCAAGAGATAGTAATAGCCAATCAAGAAAGACCATTGCGCCTAGGACTCAGAAAAGATTTAAAGATAGAAAGGATAAAATATTTGGCTTGGCGTGAGAGATATTTTTGTATTATTGTTGAACCAGAATCGCCAGGTTATTCCGGTTTTATTAAAAAACTCTCTCCTTCAGAATCTGAATTTGGACTTGTGTCTTCGCAGTTTAATTTAAATCCAGGAGAAAGTAAAAAGGAGAAATTTCATATTTATTTAGGACCACAAGAGTTAAAAATAATAAGTAGTTATAATGATGATTGGACACAAATGGTTTATTTTGGGATGTTTGACTTTATTTCACGGATACTTTTACAATTATTAACCTTTTGTAATAACTTAGTCCACAATTGGGGATTAGCTATTATAATGTTAAGCTTGCTGGTTTATTTTATGCTTTTTCCTCTTAGTCTAAAACAACTTGCTTCTATAAAGCAGATGCAGGCTTTACAACCTCAAATAGAAGAGATTCGCCAACTCTACAAAGATAATCCACAAAGACAGAATAAGGAGATTATGGAGCTTTATCGTCGCAATAGAATAAATCCCTTAGCCGGCTGCCTTCCCTTGGTTTTACAGCTACCTATATTTTTTGCTTTATATCAGGTTTTAATGCGTTCAGTAGTCTTAAAAGGAGCTAATTTTCTTTGGGTTAAAGACTTAACTGAACCAGATCGCTTATTTGTTTTTACTCAATCCTTGCCTTTATTGGGAAAAGAGATTAATCTATTGCCTTTATTAATGGTAATAACTATGTTTTTACACCAGAGATTCTCTCTTTCTACCAATACCTCCAGAGAACAGCAAAGGATAATGAGTATAATTTTTCCTATTTTATTTGGATTTATATTTTATCGTATGCCCGCAGGTTTAGTTTTATACTGGTTTATAAATAGTTTACTTATGTTATTCCAACAGATAATGGTAAATAAAATAAAATGAAGGCTGAGTCTTATCTTGAATTTGAAGGCAATACTCCTGAAGAAGCCATAAAAAAAGCCTTAAAAACATTAAAATTACCTCGGAATCAGGTTTTAATTGAAGTTGTTTCTGAAGAGGAAAAGGGATTATTTGGTATGCCAGGAGGAAAACTAGCAAAGATAAGAGTAAGGATAATAAAAGAGCAAAAAAAGCCTTGACAAGGGCGTGTATTATAAGATAATATTCTTGAATTTTAGTGTTCCACGCGTAACAAAAGATAAATTTTTGAATTTCAATGGGTAAAATTATTAGTATTTGTAATCAAAAAGGTGGCACAGGTAAAACCACCACAGCCATTAATCTAGCAACTTATCTTACTGTTTTGGATAAAAAAGTTTTATTAGTGGATTTAGACCCTCAAGCTAATGCTACTAGTGGTTTGGGGATTGATAAGCATAAAATAGAAAAGAGCACTTACCATGTTTTATTAGAAGAAGCTGAAATAGAGCAGATATTACAACCAACTAATGTAAAGAACCTTTATTTGGTTCCTTCTAATTTAGACCTTACTGGCGCAGAAATAGAATTAGTAAGCTTACTGGGTAGAGAATATAGATTAAAAAAGGCTTTATTTAAAGAAAAAGATAATTTTGATTTTATTGTGATAGATTCACCTCCTTCCTTGGGCTTATTAACCATAAATGCGCTTTGCGCTGCTGATTCTGTGTTAATTCCGGTTCAATGTGAATATTATGCTTTAGAAGGAGTCTCGCAACTAGTCAATACTATTAATTTAGTGAAAGAGAATCTTAATCCTCAACTTAATATAGAGGGAGTTCTTTTAACTATGGCGGATTTTAGAACTAATCTTACAAAGGAGGTTATTCAGGAGGTAAGGAATTATTTTAAAGAAAAAGTGTATAAGACAGTGATACCACGTAACATAAGATTAACTGAAGCACCTAGCTTTGGAAAGCCTATATTTTTGTATGACCAACATTCTATTGGCGCAGAGAAATATCAAGAGTTATGTTATGAAGTTTTGGGTCTTAATTTACCTTTGTCTAAATCCTCTGTAGAGAAAAAGGAAGATAGAGATTTTATTGAGCCAATTAACGAATTACCAGGAGAGTAAGATGGAAAGACGAGCCTTAGGTAAAGGAATAAGCGCATTAATCCCAGAAAAAGAATCTCCTTCTCAGGAAAGGATTGTGTATTTGAAGATAGAGGAGATTAAACCAAATCCTTTTCAACCCAGACAAGATTTTGATCCTGAGGGTATGGAAGAATTAATGCAGTCTATTCGAGAGAAAGGTTTACTTCAGCCTATATTGGTAAGACTCAAACCGGATGGTTATGAATTAATTGCAGGAGAGAGAAGGTTTAATGCTGCTAAGTTATTGAATTTAAAAGAGATACCTGCAATAATTCGCGAAGCAGATGATTTGGATTCTTTAGAATTATCCCTGATTGAGAACATTCAGAGACAAGACCTTAATCCTATTGAGGAAGCCCGCGCTTATCAGTATTTGATTGAGAAATTCCAACTCACCCAAGAAAGATTAAGCCAGGTGTTGGGAAAATCCCGGGCCTCTGTTGCTAATATCTTGCGTTTATTAAAGTTACCTCAAGAGGTTCAAGATGAGTTAAGAAAAGGCACTATTTCCTTTGCTCATGGCAGAGTTCTTTTAGAGATAGATGACCCAAACCAACAGCGATATTTAACTAAAGAAATTATATCTAACTCTTTGTCAGTGAGAGAGTTAGAAAATTTAGTGCGTAGAAGAAAACGTCGCATCTTAAGACCGCGTACAAAACAGATTGAACCATATATTGTGGTTTTAGAAGAGGAGTTACAGCATCGTCTGGCAACCAGGGTAAGAATTATTAAACAGAAAAAACGCGGACACATTAATATTGAATTCTATTCTGCAGAGGACCTTCAGCGTATTGTGAATATAATAAAAGGCAATTTGTAATTGTATATTTAGGATTTAGGTTTTTAAAATTAGGAGGTTATGAGGAGGTTATGACAAGGTGAACCAGGCAACATTGATTTTGATTAAGCCCGATGGACTTAAGAAATCCCTTACCGGTAATATCTTAACACGTCTTTCTGAAACAAAATTAGAGATTGTAGCGGCTAAGGTGATGCGAGTTTCCAGACAATTAGCAGAAGAGCATTATCGACATCTTAAGGATAAACCATTCTTTGAAGAATTAATAAAATATATCCAAGGTGAGTTACATAACAGACGTAAGGTTATGGCTTTGGTTTATTGGGGAGAGGAAGCGATTAAGAAATGTCGCGAATTAGCAGGTGCAACCAATCCTGAGGAAGCGGAACCTACTAGTATTCGGGGCGCTTATGGTAGGATTACCACCACAGGGGTTTATGAGAATGTTATCCATGTGTCTTCAGATGAAAAGGAGGCAGAGCGCGAGATAAAACTCTGGTTTAGACCCGATGAGATAATCGTAAGTCTATATCCCACAAAAGAGACGACTGTAAAGGAGCAGATAGTAAGAGTTTGGGCTTGAATTTTTTAGTTATTGAGTTGAGGTGAAGAAGTGATCAGCAGCATGACAGGATTTGGTAGTAGAGAATGTAGACTACCTGGCTTAGGTAGAGTATCTGTAGAGTTAAGAAGCACGAACTGTAAGTTCCTGGATATTATCTTACATCTGTCAGAGGGCTATTTCTATTTGGAAGAAAAGATAAAACAGATGATCGCCAAAAAGATAAAGCGAGGCAGAATTACCGTCGGTATTACTATAAACAACGAAGAGACAAACCAGGTCTTTATGAATAAAAGATTACTGAAAAAGTATATTATGCAAATACAAGAGATAAAGAAAGAATTTAAAATCCAAGAGAGTATGAGTTTGGAGGGCTTAATAAATCTGCCAGGAGTGCTGGCCTTGACTAAGGTTTATCCTTCTAAAAAGAAGGTCTGGTTAGGTCTGAAAGGAGTGTTGAGACAGGCATTGGAGGATCTGCTAAGGATGCGCCAAAAGGAAGGCCAAGCTCTAAAGCGCTATCTAAACGTGAGATTAGAACTGATGCGAGGGCTTTTGGGTGAGATAAAGAGAGGATTTAAGAGCGCAATGCAGCAAAGGCTTAGGCAGATAAAAACAGATGAGGAACGGAACAGTTTTATAAAGGATGTGGATATCAGTGAGGAGATAGCAAGATTAAATTTTCACCTTAACAATTTTGCTCATAAGTTATCCGGAAGAAGGACAGCGGGTAAAGAATTGGATTTCCTTGCCCAGGAGATGCAGCGCGAGGCGGCTACTATGGCAGCTAAGTCATTTGATACTTTTGTTTCTGCCAACATAGTCCGGATAAGGACCCAAGTTGAACAGTTACGCGAACAGTTGCAGAACATTGAATGAGATGCCATAAAGGCAAAAGGATGTATTCATCAGAAAATGGTCTGATATTTATTATTTCTGGTCCTTCTGGTTCAGGTAAGACCACACTTCTTAAGAGACTTCTGAAGGATAGGCAACTGAAGAATACACTCACAAGATCAGTTTCTTTTACTACGCGACCAAAGCGCATAGGCGAAAAAGAGGGACAGGACTACTTCTTTATCAGCCGGGAGGAATTCAGGAGATTAAGGCGCGCTCAAAAAATCCTTGAATGGACAGAGTATTTGGGTTATTATTATGCCACACCCAAGGAGTTTGTAGAGACACAGCTAAGCAGAGGCAGAAATATATTAATGTGCCTGGACGTAAAGGGTGCGCTCAGCTTAAAGAAGCTTTATCCTCAGCGCACAGTTACTATCTTTATCCTACCGCCGGATATAAAGACATTGCGTCTAAGAATAAATCAACGCAGCCAAAAAACCAAAGAGTCTCAGATTAAAAGACGTATTGCTTTGGCTGAAAAGGAATGGAGTTATTCTTCAAGATACGATTATTGTCTGGTCAATGATAGATTAGAAAAGGTAGTTGATAGGTTAAAGAAATTGATACTGGAGAGGATATCTTTAGTGAGATAAAATAGGAGGTATCGTTTATGGTCTATCTACCTTTAGAGAAGCTCTTGGATAAGACAAACCACTCGGTTTATAAATTAGTAATCCTGGCTTCTAAGCGGGCCTTGGAGATTGCAGAGGGTCAACCTAAATTGGTAGATAGTGATTCCATTGCCAAGCCCTCTACTTTAGCGTTGTATGAGATTGCAGAGGGAAAGGTAGAGGCAAAAAAAAGAGAGACGAAAAAAGGAGAAGTTATAGGGATGGCCGATGTCAAAGAATAAGAATATTGTTCTAGGAGTGACTGCCAGTATTGCCATATACAAGGCCTGCGATATCTTGCGAAGACTGAATCAGGAGGGATTTTCTGTAACTGTAGTGATGACTGAGGAGGCACAGGCGTTTATTAGGCCAATGGTCTTTCAGAACCTTTCCGGCAACAAGGTCTATTGTAGTCTTTTTGATGAGTCTTCTGAATGGCAAGCAGAACATATATCCCTGGCAGAGAAGGCGGATATGGTATTGATTGCACCTGCCACGGCAAATATTATTGCTAAGCTTGCCTGTGGCATCTGTGATGATTTGTTGACCTGCTTGGTTTGCGCAACCAAAGCACAGGTGGTCATCTGCCCAGCAATGAACGAGAATATGTACAAGAATAAGATTACTCAGGGAAATATGCGAAGATTAGAATCTTTGGGTTATAGATTTATTCCGCCCATAAAAGGTAGACTCGTCTGTGGCAAGATAGGTATAGGTTGTTTAGCAGAGGTGGATGCTATTGTAGAAGAGGTAAAAAGGATGCTTTGAAATCCGGCGTGGTAGCCAAGTGGCAAGGCAGCGGTCTGCAAAACCGCTATTCACCGGTTCAAATCCGGTCCACGCCTCCAGCTCCAGAGGAGAATTGAGATAGATTTTAATGGGCAAGTGGTGGAATGGCATACACGATGGACTTAAAATCCATTGGCCGTAAGGTCGTGAGGGTTCGACTCCCTCCTTGCCCATTATCTGGATTAGATTAGGGCTCTGAAGGTAGTAAACGCGGAAGGAGAGGGCGCTTAGCTCAGTCTGGTCTAGAGCGTTTGTTTGACATACAAAAGGTCACAGGTTCAAATCCTGTAGCGCCCACCAGGTTATAGATTTAATTCATATGAGAAAATTTGGGTATATTAGAGCCAAGAGTCACAATTCTTTTAAGAAAGCCAGAGGGGCTGGAGGATGCATATATATTCAAGTCAAGCCAGGAAAGATTAACTGATATGCAACATATACGGATATGCTTGTAGGGCTCTCGAGATAATATTAAGGAGATGAAAGAAACAATATGGACCTGGATACCTTAAGACATTCCTGTTCCCATATAATGGCTCAGGCAGTAAAAAGTCTATGGCCGCAGGTCAAGTTAGGCATTGGCCCGGCCATAGAGGATGGTTTCTACTATGACTTTGATAGACAACAGCCTTTTAGCGAGACAGATTTAGTTAACATTGAAGAGAGGATGCGTCAGATTATTGCTAAGGATGCGCCATTTATACGACAGGAGATTTCTAAGTCAGAAGCTATAGAGCTCTTTAAGCAGTTAGGAGAGGATTATAAGATAGAACTTCTTAAAGAGATTCAAGATGATGTGGTCTCTATCTATAAGACAGGGGAGGATTTTTTAGATTTGTGCCGTGGTCCACACGTAGAATCTACGGGTAAAATCAAGGCCTTTAAGCTTTTGTCTGTAGCCGGTGCCTACTGGCATGGTATAGAGACCAATCCTATGCTACAGCGCATATATGGTACCTGTTTTGCTACACAGGAAGAATTGGATGCCTATCTGAAGAATCTACAGGAGGCAAAGAGCCGCGACCACAGAAAGTTAGGGCCACAGTTAGAATACTTTGATATATACTACGATGAAGCAGGTGCGGGCTTGGTATTTTACCATCCCAAAGGTGCTATCTTGCGTCGTATCATTGAGGATTATGAGAAAGATATGCACCTTAAGCGCGGTTATCAGATGGTCATTACCCCTCATATTATGCAGGCAGGGCTATGGCAGACTTCAGGTCATTATGAGTACTATAGAGAGAATATGTACACTTTTAAGATTGAAGATAAGGAGTTTGTCTTAAAACCAATGAATTGTCCAGGCCATATACTTATTTACAAATCTAAGATAAGAAGTTATAAGGAACTACCTTTAAGATTATTTGAGTTGGGCACTGTTTATCGCCATGAGAAGGCAGGTGTTCTGCATGGGCTTTTGCGGGTACGGGGTTTTACCCAAGATGATGCACATATATTTTGTTTGCCCCAACAGTTAGGTTCAGAGATAAAATCCATTATAGAATTTGTTTTTGCCACAATGCAGGATTTTGGATTTGATGAGGTTGGGATTGAACTGAGCACTAGGCCAGAGAAGTGCATTGGTAGCCAGACAGATTGGCAGATTGCCACCCAAAATTTAGAAACAGCGTTAAAAGAAAAAGGCTTACCTTACGATATCAATTTAGGCGAGGGCGCTTTTTATGGACCAAAGATAGACATAAAATTAAAGGATGCCTTAAAACGCAAATGGCAGTGCGCTACTATCCAGTGCGATTTTGCCTTGCCCAAAAGATTTGGTCTAAAATATATTGATGCTGATGGTTCAGAGAAGCAGCCAATAATGTTACACAGGGTTTTGTTGGGAAGCTTAGAGCGGTTTATGGGTGCCTTGCTTGAACACTATGCAGGAGCATTGCCCCTTTGGCTGGCGCCTATACAGATAGTGCTTATTCCTATCAAAGAAGATTTTTTGGAATACAGCCTCCAAGTTAAGACAGAATTAGAGAACGCAGGCTTCAGAATAAAATTAGATAGCCGTAATGAAACTTTGGACAAAAGGATTCGCCAGGCAGAATTAGAAAAGATACCTTATATCTTAATCTTGGGAGAACGCGAGATAAAACAGCATACAGTAGCAGTGCGCAAGAGAGGTGGTGGAACTACCCAGATAATGGGTATAGAGGAATTTATAGGAACGGCACAAAAGGAGGTTAGAGAAAAATCCCCGCACTGATATACGATATCGTAGAGGAACCAAGCAAAAAGGAGGTGGCATATTAAAAGGTTCGTACGTATAAATGAAAAGATTCGTGTTCCAGAGGTGCGTTTGATTGGACCTGAAGGCAATCAATTAGGGATTGTGCCTATAGAGAAGGCACGTCAGATAGCTAACCAGTGTGAGTTAGACTTAGTAGAAGTAGCACCTCAGGCAAACCCACCCGTGTGTCGGGTAATGGATTTTAGTAAATTCAAATATGACCAGGAGAAGAAGGAGCGCGAGGCAAAGAAACACCAGAAACAGATACGACTTAAAGAGATTCGACTGAAACCAAATATTGATGACCATGACTATCAGATAAAATTAAAACAGGCAATAGGTTTTCTAAAGAAGAAAGACAAAGTTAAGGTGAGCCTCTTTTTTAGGGGCAGACAGATGGAGCACGTAGAACTGGGCAGAAAGCTCATAGATAGATTTATTGTAGATACACAGAGCGATGCCCAGATAGAAAAAGAGCCCCTTTTGGAGGGAAAGGTTATCTCTTTGGTGTTAGCCCCAAAATAGTGAAGCAGAATTAAGCAGAATACAGAATGTGAGGTATTGTATGGCAAAACTGAAGACAAAAAAAGGTGTAGCCAAGAGATTTCGTCTTACCAAGACTGGTAAGATAAAATATATGCCTGCAGGCAAAAGTCATCTTCTTACTGGTAAGAAAGCCTCCCGTTTAAGGAAGATGAGGCGGGCGAGGTGTATAGAGGTAGATAAGGCAAGGCATTATATTAAAAGGATGTTACCTTATGGATAAGTAAAAGATAAATAAAAGGAGCTGAAGGAGACAAACATGGCAAAGGTAAAACACAGCGTGGCAACACACAAGAGAAAGAAGAAGATTTTATATCAGGCAGAGGGTTTCTGGGGAGATAGGAGTAAGCAATTTCAACAAGCCAGGCGTGCTCTTATGCATGCCTTAGTTTATGCTTACCGTGACAGACGCAACAAAAAAAGGCAATTCCGTAGACTCTGGATAATCCGTATTAATGCTGCTTGTCGTCAGGCAGGGATTACCTATAATAGGTTCATAAATGGCCTTAAGAAGGCGAAGGTAAGATTGGACCGAAAGATTCTGGCAGATTTAGCAGTAACAGATAATCGGGCATTTGAGAAATTAGTTGAGATAGCCAAGGCGTCATAAATTCAAGGGCGTAAAATGTATGTAATAATTGTAGGTTGTGGTAGGGTTGGTTCTGAGTTAGCCAAACTTTTATCCAACGAAGGTCATAATGTAGTGGTGATTGATAGGAGCGATAGCTCATTTGAGCGTTTAGGAGATGCCTTTAATGGTTTGACCCTAATAGGCAATGGTTTTGATTTGGCACTTTTAAGACAAGCAGGTATTGAAAAGGCAGATGCCTTCTGTGCTTTAACTAATGGTGATAACACCAATCTTATTGCTGCTCAGGTGGCCAAGAAGATATTCAAGGTCCCCAAGGTTATTGCGCGAGTCTATGACCCACAGCGTGCCCATATCTACACTGCCTTAGGGTTAGATGTAATTAGTGGAACCATACTTTTTGCCGCAATGATTAGGGATAAGATAATTGAAAGTAGGTTTTCCAGTTATTTGATTGAGACCGGAGAATTAGGAGTACTGGAGATTGAAGCAAGAGGTAAGCTTATAGGTAAGACCATACAAGAGATCAATGTGCCTAGTGAACTTTTGGTGGTGGCAGTAAGACGATTGGATGGTGTTATCATACCTCAGCCCTCCACGGTTTTAAAGCCAAAGGATGTTTTGATGGCGGTGGTAAAGGTAACCAGTCTTGAGAAGATAAAAAGGACCTTGGAGTTATAATTTAATTTTAATAGAATGTGGCAAGGGTATTACAGAGGTGAAAGATGTATATTGTAATTGTAGGTGCGGGTAAGGTGGGTTATTTTTTGGCAAAACGTCTGTTTGCCAATAAGCACACCGTTAGCATTGTAGAAAAGGATAAAGCGCTCTGCGAGAGTATAGCCAGAGAATT
>JAMWDE010000012.1:11067-12602 GCA_023818905.1 Candidatus Omnitrophota bacterium
TGGTAATTCAGGGTGATGGTTGCGATCCGCGCATTTTAGAAGAGGCAGGTGTAGACCGGGCAGATGTGGTAGCGGCAGTTACCGGAGAGGATGAGGACAATCTAATTATCTGTCAGTTGGCTAAAGAGAAGTTTGGGGTACAGCGCACCGTGGGTAGAATCAACAATCCTGATAACGAACACACCTTTTCAGAGCTAGGCGTGGATGTGCCTATAGATTCTACCCAGATTATCGCTAAGATTATTGAAGAGGAGGTATCTTTTTCTGATTTTGTCAACCTGATGAGTTTCAAACGTGGAAAGCTGGCGATTGTGCGTGTTGACCTGCCTTTGGATTCACCAGCTATAAACAAGAAGGTCCAAGAGATAACCTTGCCTGCAGATTCAGTTTTGGTTTCTATTGTTAGAGGTGATGAGGTAATTGTTCCTAAGGGTAACACAGTCTTGCAAGTGGGGGATGATGTGATTGCCTTAACCCTCATAGGAAACGAACCACAATTGTTAGAACTGTTAGTGGGTAAATTATAGTATGGGTCTAAAGACCGTTTTTAATCCTGCAATAGGTATTTTCTGGGAGGTTATTTACATCTTACTTCTCTTGTTGAGTGCATTTCTTATCTGCCTGACTTTAACTAGACTTTAACTATTTAAAGAGAGATGATTCTAAAGCCCGATATAGAGGACATAAAAAATATCGGTTATTATTTAGGTAAGATTATCATTGGTCTTGGTCTGGTTATGTTTGTACCTATTATTGTTGGGTTCATCTTTAGAGAGATAAATCCTATTTTAGATTTTCTTTTGGCAGCCGAGGTAGCTTTTATATTCGGTTTCTTGTTGACCAAGATTTGCTATACAGAAAAAGACCTAACCTGGATGCAGGGGATGGTAGTGGTGAGTCTTAGTTGGTTTGTGGCGATGCTATTGGGAGCCATACCATTTTATTTAAGTGGACATTGGAACTCGTATCTAGATGCCTGTTTTGATGCGATGTCAGGTTTTGCTACCACCGGGTTAGTCTTAGTAAGAGACTTAGACCACCTCTCCCATGCCCATAATATCTGGAGGCACCTGACTATGTTTGTGGGAGGCCAAGGCATCGTAATAGTTGCCTTAGCCTTATTTGTGAAAGGTATTTCAGGTGCCTTGAGGATGTATGTGGGCGAAGGTAGAGAGGAAAGGCTACTTCCTAATGTTATCAGTACAGCACGGTTTATCTGGCTGGTGAGTATTGTTTATCTGGTTTTAGGTAGTCTTGCCTTGACAGTGGTGGGAGTTTTTAATGGGATGAGACTATCCAGCGCACTATTCCATGGTATATGTATATTTATGGCTGCCTTTGATACAGGCGGATTCAGTCCTCGATCACAAAACATACTTTACTATCATAGTTTTGCTTATGAACTGATAACTATCTTGATTATGATTTTGGGTGCAATCAATTTTAAATTGCATTACCATCTCTGGACAGGCAATGCGAGAGAGATTTATAGGAATATAGAGACCCGCACATTCTTTGTTACGGTTTTGTTCACC
>JAMWDE010000013.1 GCA_023818905.1 Candidatus Omnitrophota bacterium
TCATAGAATTAGAGAAGGAACTGAGGAGATATAATGAGCAGTTGCAGAAGGAATCGGTTCTGCTTAGACAAGAGGTTGACGAGGAAGACATAGCGCGGGTAGTTTCTGAATGGGTGGGTATACCGGTAAGTAAACTTATGCAGTCTGAAACAGAGAAATTAATAAAGATGGAGGAGATTTTGAAATCCAAGGTAATAGGTCAAGATGAAGCAGTTTCGGTTGTATCCTCTTGCATCAGGCGGGCACGTTCAGGTTTGAGTGACGAGAATAGACCTTTAGGTTCTTTTATCTTTATGGGACCAACCGGAGTGGGTAAGACAAAATTAGCCAAGACCCTGGCCTGGTTTTTGTTTGACGATGAGAATGCCTTAGTACGGATTGATATGTCAGAGTATATGGAGAAGTTTAGCGTATCTCGTCTCATTGGTGCTCCACCCGGTTATGTGGGTTATGAGGAGGCAGGTCAACTTACTGAAAAGATAAGAAGGAGGCCTTATGCCGTGATACTCCTGGATGAAATAGAGAAGGCCCATCCGGACGTGTTTAATCTTTTACTTCAGATATTAGATGAAGGTAGACTCACTGATGGACAGGGCCGCACAGTTAACTTCAAAAATACAGTGATTATTATGACTTCTAATATTGGCCAGGAGATAATTCAGAGCCAAGGAGCGACAGTATTTATAAATCGTAAGGATAACCCTGATTATAAAGGAATAAAAGAAAAGCTTATGGATGAAGTTCGCAGGACCTTTAGGCCAGAATTTTTAAATCGCATTGATGAAATTGTGGTTTTTAATCCACTTAATATGGTTGATATTGAGCAGATTTTAGATATAGAGCTTCAGCCAATTTATAACAAATTGGCCTGCCGTAATATTAAACTTGAAATAACACCTCAAGCAAAAGATTATCTATTAAATAAAGGATTTGATGCAAAGTTTGGAGCTCGGCCTTTAAAGCGAACAATACAGAGGTATCTACAAGACCCGCTTTCGCTAAAGCTTTTAGACGGGCCTTTAAAGGAATCCGATAAAATCACGGTTGATTTAGAGAAGGGAAAGTTAGTTTTTTATACGAATAGATTGACAAAGTAAGAGTTTGTGTTAAAATTTTTCTATTATGAGAGTTAAGAGTTAAATTAATTTATTTTTTAGCATTCTTAGAAAAGGAGTGCTAAAATTAAAAAAATAAGGAGCAGAAGGAGATGGTAAGGGTAGTAAACCATGAGGCAAGAAAAAGGGCAATCTTGGCAGCTACTATTAATCACTATATTGAATATGCCCAGCCAGTCTCTTCTGAAGAGATTGCTAGGGATTTTAATCTGAGTTCCGCCACCATTAGAAACATATTCGCCGAATTAGAAAAGGAGGGTTCTCTTACTCATCCTTATACTTCTGCTGGCAGAATTCCTACAGAGCAGGGGTGGCGCTACTATGTAGATTTTCTTTTATCTGAGACAGAGCTTTTAGATGAAGAAAAGGAAATGATTGTTAATGAGTATAAGAAAGAGATTGTTAGATTAGAAGATGTATTAGAGAAAACCTCAGAGGTTGTATCTACTATTACGCATTATACCAGTATAGTCTCCTTATTAGAATGGCAAGATAGATTTTTTTACAATGGTTTAAGTTTTGTTTTAGAAGAACCTGAGTTTCGGGATTCTTTACGTTTAAAGCTTCTGGTCAGAATGCTTGAGGAGAGGCGTAATTTACTAAATATTATCAATCGTGAGTTCAGTGGCAAAGTGAAGGTTTATATAGGTCAGGAACTGGCTTGTCCTGAGATGAGAGATTGCGCTATAGCAGTATCCGCTTATTCTGTAAAAACCAAGCCTGTGGGTAGACTTGCAGTCTTAGGTCCTGTGCGCATGAATTACAAACACATTATACCTACATTAGAGTATGTATCAGAAGTTTTAAGCAACATACTAAACGAGATTTAAAATGAATCAACACCAACAAGATTATAAAGAAGATAAACATAGAGAAAATAAAAAAGAAGAATTATCAAAAGAGGAAAAAACTGTTTCCCTAAAGGAATCAGAATATCTGAAATTAAAAGAAGAGGCTCAGAAGGCACAAGAATATTGGGATAGGCTCTTAAGGCTCCAGGCAGATTTTGAGAATACACGTAAGCGCCTAGAAAGAGAAAAGCAGGAATTTGTTAAGTTTGCTACAGAAGGGATAGTGGTAGAGCTGTTAAACATACTTGACGATTTAGAAAGAACAGTGGAGTTAGCACAAAGCAAACATCAGGATTTAGCTGCTTTTCTCAAAGGGGTAGAGATGATACTAGCCCATCTCTATGAGATGCTTAAAGATTATGGGCTGAAACCTATTGAGGCCAAAGGTAAGCTATTTGACCCTCATTATCATGAAGCTCTTTTACAGGTTGAGGATAACAGTGTGCCAGAAAACACTGTTATTGAGGAATTACAAAAAGGATATTTGCTGTACGATAAGGTTATCAGGACTGCAAAAGTAAAAGTTAGTAAACAGAAAGTTCAGCAAGAAAAATAATCACAACTCGCCAAGACGCCACTCCTAAAAATCTTAAGAGTGGATAGATGGTGACGTATTAGATATACTAAGTTTCAACTAAAAAAGGAGGTAGTTATGGCAAAGGTTATTGGGATTGATTTAGGAACTTCTAATTCAGCAGCAGCAGTAATGGAGGCAGGGCGACCTGTAATCATACCTTCAGCAGAAGGTGCAGGAGTTGCCTCAGGGAAGGCCTTTCCTTCTTACGTGGCTTTTACTAAGGACGGCCAACGTTTAGTAGGAGAACCTGCAAGACGTCAAGCTGCTATAAACCCAGAAGGTACGATCCAGGCAGCCAAACGCAAGATGGGTACAGACCACAAATTCAAGGTTTTTGGCAAAGAGTACACGCCTCAACAGATTTCAGCTTTTATCCTGCAGAAGATAAAACAAGATGCTGAGGCTTATTTGGGCGATAAGGTTGAAGAGGCAGTGATTACCTGCCCGGCATACTTTGATGATAATCAGAGGACCGCTACTAAGGATGCTGGAGAAATTGCAGGTTTGAGAGTTTTGCGTATTATAAACGAACCTACTGCCGCCTGTCTTGCTTATGGTTTGGAGAAATCACAGAAAGAGCAGAAAATCATGGTCTTTGATTTTGGTGGTGGAACACTAGATGTAACCATAATGGAGATGGCACAAGGTGTATTTGAGGTTAAAGCTACTTCAGGAGATACGCAGTTAGGCGGTACAGATATGGATAACGTACTTATAGAGTATATTGTTGAGCAGTTTAAGCGCCAGACTGGGATCGACCTGCGTAATGATAAGATGGCAATGCAGAGGTTACGTGAGGCAGCTGAGAAAGCGAAGATAGAATTATCTTCCACACTTACCACAGATATAAATCTTCCTTTTATCACTGCTGATGCCACAGGTCCTAAACATCTAACGATGTCTATCACGCGGGCAAAACTGGAGGATTTAGTTTCTCCTATAATTGAGAGGTGCCGTCATCCTATGGAGCAAGCCTTGGCAGACGCAAAGTTATCACCTGGCGATATTGACCGTATCATTATGGTGGGTGGTCCTACCAGAATGCCTATAGTGCAGAAATTTGTAGAGGATTATGTAGGTAAAAAGATTGAGCGGGGGATTGACCCTATGGAATGTGTAGCTATGGGAGCTGCAATTCAAGCTGCTATCATCAAGGGCGAGATGAAGGATGTTTTATTGTTGGATGTTACTCCGCTCTCTTTAGGGATTGAGACTTTGGGTGGCGTTAACACCAAACTTATTGAAAGGAATACCACCATTCCTACTAGGAAGAGTCAGATTTTTTCTACTGCTGCAGATAATCAGACCGCAGTTACTATTAGGGTGCTTCAAGGCGAACGTCCGATGGCGGATGATAATGTGGAATTAGGCAGATTTGATTTGGTAGGTATACCACCTGCTCCGCGTGGCGTGCCACAGATAGAGGTTACCTTTGATATAGACGCTAATGGAATCGTGCATGTTTCAGCTAAAGATTTGGGTACAGGCAAAGAGCAATCCATTCGTATTACTGCTCCCAAGAAACTTTCTAAGGAAGAGATAGAAAAGATGATCAAGGAAGCGGAGAAATTTGCTGCTGAGGATGCCAAGAAAAAAGAAGAGGTAGAGTTAATCAATCAGGCAGATACATTGGTTTATACTACGGAGAGGTCACTTAGGGAATTTGGCGATAAGGTCAGCCAAGCAGAGCGGGCAGATATAGAAGCCAGACTTAATGATTTGAAATCTGCTATAAAAGATAGAAATATAGAGCGGATAAGGAAGGGTATGGATGATTTGACCCGTGCTTCCCACAAGTTGGCTGAAGAGATTTACAGGCAGGCAGCAGCAACACAGAAACAGCAGGAGCAGCCACGCACAGAAGCGAAGCAGGAGAAGTCAGAAGAACCAAAAGAAAAGAAAAAAGAAGATATTATTGATGCAGAATTTAAGGAAGAAGATGGTAATAAGAAATAAACGATTAATTTGATGTTTACGGTTATTTTACTATTAACCATTGATTATATAGTTTCATAGCGATCCTAAGAGTATGTCAACCAAACGCGACTATTATGAAATCTTAGGCGTTAAGAAGAATGCTACTCTTGAAGAAATAAAGCGCGCCTACAGAGAGATGGCGCTTAGATACCATCCCGATCGTGTTCCTACTGAGCAAAAGAAAGAGGCAGAGGAAAAATTTAAGGAGATTTCAGAAGCCTACGCTGTTTTATCGGATCCTCAGAAGCGCGCCCTTTATGACCAATATGGTCACGCTGGTATAGATCAGAGATACGCCTATGAGGATATCTTTAAAGGTGCCGATTTCAGTGATATCTTTGAAGGTCTCTCAGAATTTGGATTGGGAGGAAGTATCTTTGATGAGATATTTAGCGATTTGGGCTTTGATATCTTTGGTCGCAGGAGTAGGCGGGGTAGCGGTCGGTCACGTAGAGGTAGAGATTTAGAGATAACTGTAGATATAACTTTAGAAGAGGCAGCCTTTGGTACAGAGAAGATAATTACTTTACCGCGCTATGAAGAATGTAGTGTCTGCGGTGGTAGCGGTGCAAAACCAGGAACCAAAAGACTTACTTGTCCTCAATGTAAAGGTACAGGCCGCACAGTGATCTCTAGTGGTTTTTTTCAGCTTACACAGACCTGTTCACGGTGTAGGGGTGAGGGAACCATAATTCAGACTCCCTGTTCCGAATGCGGAGGCGAAGGAAGGACCAGGGTAATCCGTAAAATCAAAGTAAAGATACCCCCTGGAGTAGATACTGGTTCGCATCTGAGGATACGGGGAGAGGGAGAGGCAGGGACAGTTACTAGAGGAGATCTGTATATTATTATTGAAGTAAAACCACATCCGGTTTTTCAAAGACAGAATAACGACATATTAACTGAGATAACTATTAGTTTGAGCAGGGCAATATTAGGAGCTGAAGTGGAGGTGCCTACCCTGGATGGGAAGGTAAAAATGAAAATACCCGCGGGTACACAGAGTGGAAGGATTTTTCGGCTTAAAGGTAAAGGTATTCCCGATGTGCATACTAAGGCGGTGGGCGATGAATTGGTTAAGGTTAATGTGGAGATTCCTCGTAATTTGACTGCAGAACAACGTAGGCTTATTGAGGAATTTGCTCGGATTTCAGGTGAGGATATACCAAAAGAGAGTCTTACGGATAAGATAAAAAAGGCATTTAGATAAATAAACCCATAGTCTTGGTTGTCGGCATACTTCGTGTTTAGGACTAAATCTGTTTAGACATCCGGGATACATATAATGAATATACTATAATAATGCGGAGGAGATAACTATGCCTACATACGAATATGAATGCACACAATGTGGTCATCGATTTGAGATATTTCAGTTTATTTTGGATAAGCCCTTAGATGAGTGTCCGCAGTGTAAAAGTAAATTAAGAAGGCTTGTAGGTAGTGGTTCTGGCATAATCTTTAAGGGTTCCGGATTTTATGCCACAGATTATCGAAAAACCACTCCTAAAGATACTTCTAAGACTTCTGGTTCAGTGAGTTCCTGTTCTCAAGCAAAAGAAGGTTGTGATGGCTGTAGCCAAAAATAATTCAGCTATTTTTTTTATTAAATATTGGCTACCCGCAATAATTTATTCTATTATAATTTTTTATATTTCCTCTCAGCCAGGTAATCAATTGCCTGACTTATTCTTAGGTCAAGACATAATATTCCACATCATTGAATATGGCATCTTTGCCCTTTTTATCAGCAGGGCATTGAAACACTCTCTACCTAAACAATCTTATTTAAAGAGGATATTCTTTAGTTGTATAATGTTATCTGTATATGCTATCACTGATGAGATTCATCAAGCAGGTGTTCCTTATCGCGATGCTTCAGTTTGGGATGTGGTTGTAGACGCAATAGGTGGGTTTGTAGGTAGCCTCGTTTATCGATGACAGAGATAGAACCACTAAAAGGTATTTTCTATAATCAAGCCAAAATCAGGGATATCTCTTGCGTAGTTTGTCCTCCCTATGACATCATCTCTCCTGCTAAGCAGGAATACTATCACAACCTACACCCTTACAATTTTATACATGTACTTTTAGGTAAAGATACACCTGGAGAGGATAAATATAAACGTGCGGGTAATTATTTTAGAGATTGGATAAAACAAGGAATTTTTATTCAAGATGATACCCCTGCCATATACTTTTATGCCCAACATTACGTTCTTAAAGGGCAAAGGATGCACCGCTTAGGGTTTATTGCACTTTTACGTTTGGAAGATAAAGATTCACAGAAAAAGGTTTTTGGTCATGAACACACAAGACTTGAACCAAAAGAAGATAGGCTCAGACTGCTTCGGGAGATTAAGGCGAATCTAAGTCCTATATTCGTTATCTTTCCTGACTACCGACGTATCATTCAACGCAATTTTCAGCAGCATATCCATTCAGAAAAAGCCTTTATTGATATAACAGACGAAGAAAAGGTTGAACATAAACTATGGAGATTGCAATCGCAAGACACTATCAATAAAATAAAAATTCAGATGCAGGATGCTAGTATTTTTATTGCCGATGGCCATCACCGTTACGAAGTTGCATGTGCTTTTCGTGATGAGATGAAGAGTAAACTAAGTAAATTTACTGGCAAAGAGAGTTTTAATTATATCCTGGCTTATTTTACCAATGCCCTATCTCCGGGACTTACTGTACTGCCCATTCATCGTCTAGTGAGGTTAAATAATAATAAAGATATAGATGATTTAAAGCTTGGTTTCAAAGAGTTTTTTGACGTAGAGGAAGTTAAAGATAAGAACCGTTTCTTTTTTATGATGGCCAAGGCAGGCAATACAGGACACGTTTTAGGAATGTATAAATGTAAGAAGTATTGGCTATTGCGGTTAAAAAATATAAAGATTCTGGATAGAATTATAGACGACAAGCCCAGGGAGTTCAGATTACTGGATGTTGCTATTTTGAATTACTTAGTATTTAAGAGGATTTTGCAACTCGACCCTGAAGATAAGGAACGTATTAATTTTATTCAGGACGCCGATGAATTAATTCAGCAGACAGATGATGATTTTTCTTCCATAGGATTTTTCTTAAATCCTGTAAAGGTTGAACAGATACTAAGGGTTGCACAGAGTGGTTATAAGATGCCTGCTAAATCAACCTATTTTTATCCCAAGGTTTTATCAGGATTGATTATAAATAAGTTATAATTTAAGGTTACCAAAGGTTAGTTAAATAAGAATAAATTGATAGCCTTATTACTAAAGGTTGGTGACGGTTATAAAAATGCAACCGTTATTAATTCAGCCGATTATTGAAATTTGTATTATTAACTACTAATAACTGATAGTAACTTTAAAAACTATGGCGCTCTTCGGTAAACCCAAATACACAATAGTAAGAGTTAAAAAGAAAGATATACCTGACGGACTTTGGACAAAATGTGAAGGTTGTTCCGAGGTTCTTTACAATAAGACCTTAGAAGAGAATTTCAGAGTTTGTCCAAAATGCAATTATCATTTCGCTTTGGGGGCCTATGAGAGGATAGCGCTAATTTTAGATCGGAATACCTTTCAGGAATACGATAAAGATATGATGCCTCAAGACCCACTTGAGTTTAAGGGTCCAAAGACTTATATAGAGAAATTAAATCAGGACCAGATTGCTACCGGTTTAAAAGAAGCAGCGGTAACCGGTGAAGGATTATTGAATAACAAAAGGATTGTTTTAGCAGTGACTGATTCGCGGTTCATTATGGGCTCGATGGGTTCGGTAGTAGGAGAAAAGATTACCCGTGCAGTAGAGAAGGCAACGGCAGACAGACTCCCCCTGGTGATTGTTTCTGGTTCAGGAGGCGGTGCCAGGATGTATGAGGGTATGTTTAGTCTTATGCAGATGGCAAAAACCTCTGCTGCCCTGGCTTATCATCACAAAGAAAAACTTCTCTATATCTCTGTACTTACCAATCCTACTATGGCAGGGGTGATGGCATCATTTGCAGGTTTAGGGGATATAATTATTGCTGAACCAAAAGCGTTGATTGGATTCACTGGACCGCGTGTTATAGAACAGACAATAAGACAGAAGTTGCCTGTAGGCTTTCAGCGCTCAGAGTTTCTTTTGGAGCATGGTCTCATTGATATGATTGTGCACCGTAAGAATCTAAAATCTACCTTAAGCCAGTTAATCGGGTATTTGAGTTGATACAGATAATATGCAGAAGTACCTAGCAACTGGTAAGCAGGGAATTGAATAAGGTTTATTATGAGGCAGAGTTATGGCACAGGTAAGGCTGATAAATGTGTCTAAAGTATTTCCTGATGGTAATCGAGCAGTTGATAAGATAAATCTGGAGGTTGAAAATAAAGAATTTATGGTGCTGGTTGGACCTTCTGGTTGTGGGAAATCAACTACCTTAAGGATGATTGCTGGTCTGGAGGAGATAAGTGAGGGTGATATATATATTGGAGACAAGAGAGTTAACGATATACCTGCCAAGGACCGCGATGTAGCTATGGTTTTTCAGAATTATGCCCTATATCCGCATATGACGGTATTTGAGAATATGGCATTTGGTTTAAAACTGAAACGCTATCCTAAAACAGAGGTTATCCAATGCGTTAAAGAGGCAGCAGATATATTAGGTATAGAGCATCTTCTTAATCGTCGACCGCATGAATTATCCGGAGGCGAAAGGCAGCGTGTGGCAGTAGGAAGAGCAATTGTAAGGAAACCTTTGGTGTTTTTGTTTGATGAGCCGTTGAGCAATTTGGATGCTAAACTTAGGGTCCAGATGCGTACAGAGATACACAGGTTACACCAAAGATTACAGACAACAATTATCTATGTTACCCATGATCAGATTGAGGCAATGACTATGGGTGATAGGATTGCCCTGATAAGAGACGGTGTATTACAACAGATAGGAGATCCTGTTACTATCTATGACCACCCTAAGAACAAATTTGTGGCAGGGTTTATAGGCTCTCCGCCTATGAATTTTCTCAATGGCAGAATAATTAAAAAGGATGGTAAGTTTTATTTTGATGGAGGTAAAATGCAGGTTAAAATCATTGAGGATATGTATAAAGCGCTTTTTCCCTATATTGGTAAGGAGGTTATCCTTGGCATACGCGCTGAAGACATATACGATAAATTATTTGTCAGTAATGCACCACTAGAAAATGTAGTGCGCCTAAACTGCGAGGTAGTTGAGCCTATGGGTTCAGAGGTTTATCTGCATCTTAATACAGGAAAGAACACCATTATCGCCAGGGTTGGCGCACACGATAGGCCTCAGGTCAACCAAGATATAGATATGGTCTTTGATATGAGCAAGGCCCATTTCTTCGATAAGGACACAGAAGAGGCAATTGTGTAGGTTTAGCTGGGGCATAAGTTTTTTAGGCCTACGGAAAAAGTAAATTTTTTACAGATACTTGTTTATATTATTCTTCTTATCCTTTTTGGGATTTGCCTTCCGTCTTTTCTTACCATCTATTTTAAAGTTATAACCCCAGAATTATTATTTATTTTTTATCTCGTAAATTTTACTGTGCTATTTTATTTTTATAGAAGCTATCTATATAAAAAAAATATTATTTTACTCCATTTTCAAGACCTGCAGGAGAATATAAATCTTCTCAATAGACAGATCCGGCAAGAACTTCATAATGCGGATGCCTACAAGATAAGGATAAGACATTACCAGAATCTCAGAGACATTGTTGAGGCGATAAACAAAGAGATCTCTTTGGATTTCATAGGTGACAGTTTGGCCCATATCGCCTTTTCTACCATTTCTAATGGTAAAGGGAATTGTATCTTATACCTAGTTGACCCGCGCACTCAGAGATTAAGCATCTTTAAAACCAAAAAAGAAGACAGGGGCTTGTTTATCAAAGACAAGGAAGGTGATATATTTGACGTTTGGGTTATGCGAAATTCAATTCCGCTTTTGGTAGAGGACATCAGAAAAGATTTTCGCTTTAATTTGGATAAATTAAATCAACATCAGATAAGACCCATTGGTTCATTGATCAGTTCACCTCTCATTAGTGAGAATAAGTTTTTGGGCGTGCTTAGGCTCGATAGTGCCTATACAGGCTTCTATTCACAAGAGGATCTAAGATTCTTAGTTACTATCTGTGATTTGGGGGCGATAGCCTTAGAGATTAGTCAGCTTTTTCAGGTAACCCAGGATTTAGCCATACATGACAGTCTGACCGGTCTCTATACAAAAGGTTACTTTTTAGATAGGTTGCGTCAGGAGTGTAAGAGGTACTTACGCAGGTTAACAAAATTTTCTTTGGTCATGATAGATATAGACCATTTTAAAGAATACAATGATAAATTTGGTCATACCAGTGGAGATTTGCTCTTGAAACAAATAAGTCAAGATATAGTTAGTTCTTTGAAGGAAGACAGTTACATTATTGGTAGATTTGGTGGAGAGGAATTTTGTGTAATCCTTTTGGACCTTGATAAGAAAGACGCACATAACGTTGCAGAGGATCTGCGTAAGAAAATAGGTGGAAAGGTTATCAGTCTGCGTAGACAGAAGACCAATGTTACAGTATCTATTGGAGTGGCTACCTTTCCTGACGATGCCAAAGATGAAGAAGAACTTATACTTAAGGCTGACCGAGCGCTATACGAGGCAAAACAGAGAGGTAGAAATAAGGTTATAGATGCACATTGAATACGCCTTGTTAAATCAGGTTATATTGATTTTGTTATCTGTGTTTCTATTTATTAGAACCAGAAGGTTATTACTTAGAATGCTTTTCTTGGAGGAGAAGACAAAGATTGAACCGATGAAGATTGCATACGAGCAACTCAATCAAGAATACTTAAGACTTCAGCAGCAGAACTCTAATTTAGAGGATACGCTTGAAGGGACCATTGCACTCTATGATACCATAAAACAGGTATGTAAAACATTAGATAAGGATAAGATATTCGCTCTATTTAGGCAGCAGTTAGATAAGTATGTAGGAGTAGGCGATTGTAAGTTTATCAAAGGGACATTAGAAAAATCCGATTATCTGGGATATGTGGTTGTGCCCTTGAGGATAGGTAGAGAAGTCTGGGGTTATATCGCGGCTAATGAGATAAGGGATGTAGATAAATTTCATGTCTTAGTACAACAGTTAATCTTAGGCCTAAAAAGAGCGATTCTATATGAGAAGGTGCAGGATTTATCTATCACTGATAGCCTTACAGGAATATATAGCCGAAGATATCTTATGCAAAGATTGGAAGAGGAGGTATTGCGGTCTAAAAAACTTAAATATAGCTTTGCTTTTCTTATGCTTGATATAGACCATTTTAAAAAATGTAACGACACTTATGGTCACTTGGTAGGAGACGCTATATTAAAAGAGCTCTCTAAGCTCATAAAAGAAAATACCCGACAGATAGATCTGTTGGGAAGATATGGCGGTGAAGAATTTGCAATAATCTTATCTGAGACTGACCAGGATCAAGCATTCTTTGTTGCAGAGCGTATATGTCAGGTAGTACAAGGTAAGACTATTCAGGCCTACGATGAGAAACTCAAGATAACTGTAAGTATTGGAATATCAATATTTCCTAAAGATGCCTTAGATGCGCAAAAACTTATTGAACGAGCTGACCAGGCACTTTATCAGGCAAAGTCTCAAGGTAGAAATAGAGTAGTTGTATATTCAAAAACTTGATTAAATCTGGAGGATATTGACATAACGCCTAAGATTGGTAGGATACCTAATAAATCCTGTAACCGCAATATAATAATGTCACCTTTCTGCAAAGTAGAAATGTCAGGGTAGCTTGATGTAAAATACCGCCTCTAGACCAAAAGGAGGTGGTATTATGCA
>JAMWDE010000014.1 GCA_023818905.1 Candidatus Omnitrophota bacterium
AACTTGGTTATTAAAGAAAATGGAAAACTAATCATTTGGGAGGCGTTAAAGCAAGCGGCTATAAGTGGAGATATGGAAGCGGTAAAATATTATCAGTATCTAATAGAGAATTACGGCTATTTAATATTTAAGACGCTAGGTCAGGAGTTCTATACAGAGAATCCTTATACTCATAATCACGGCGATAGTATCCGCATTTGCTCCACAAACACCTAACTGTGGACCCTCACCGAAAGGGTCTATCCTGCAAGGCCCCATACTGCATACAGTGCAACAAAGCCCTAATTGGCCAAAGCCGCACTGGGGTCTCTGCAACTCTAATCTATCCCAAACAGTCTTGATATTCTCCTGCTGGGCTTTATTTAAAACCTCCTGCGTAGCTATATCTATAGATTTCTCTCTCATCTTGGCCATATCTCATTCTCCTTATTCACAAACCTGCTGCCTCCAGAACCAAAGGGACCTTCTTATCCCAGCCAATAGGCATTATGTGCACCCCTTGGCACATCGGCTTTATTTCCCTGATTAATCCACTAGCAATCTCAATAGACTTGGCTGCCTTATCCTTTGTTTCCTCCATCTCTTTTATCAGACTATCCGGAACAGTTACTCCAGCAACGTTTTTATTCATATAACGTGCCATACCTGCAGATTTCAATAAGACTATCCCAGCTAATATTGTAGCTTTGAGATGTTTTATCTTTTTCAAAAAATTCTCAAATACCTTGAGGTCATAAACTGCCTGAGTTTGAAAAAACTCTGCCCCTGCCTCTATCTTTTTCTCCATCTTTATAATCTGTGGTTCTATAGGGTCTGCACCAGGATTTACCACTGCGCCCACACAGAACCTTGGTGCGTTACCATCTAATTTATTACCCTTCATATCAAACCCGTCCTGTAATCTCCGCACCACTTGCAAGAGCTGCACCGAATCCAAATCAAATACCGGCTTAGCCTCTGGATGGTCACCCAATGCCGGATGATCTCCGGTCAAAACCAGTATATTCTCAATACCCAATGCTGCAGCGGAGAGGATATCCGACTGCAATGCTAGACGATTCCTATCGCGACAAGTTATCTGAAATATGGGCTCAAAGTTTCTCTGTTTTAGAAGGACACAGACTGCCAGTGACCCTAAACGCATAACCGAGCTCTGCAGGTCCGTAACATTTATCGCATCTACTCTGCCACGGATGAGCTCAGCGTCTTCTAAGATTGCTTTGGTCTCAATACCCTTAGGTGGACCAATTTCAGAAGTCACCAAAAATTTACCTGATTGCAACTTCTCTTTAAAAGTCATAGGATATGTCTTACAAAAGAAAGATAAAACTACAAATGTAACTGTAGTTTAGTAGCCTCCAAAAGATTACGCATGAGCATAACTACAGTCAAAGGCCCTACTCCTCCTGGAACAGGCGTAATCCAAGAGGCACGTTTAGCTGCCTCTTCAAATTCTACATCTCCGACAATCTTATCACCTAAGCGATTTATACCCACATCTATAACGATCGCACCCTGCCTAATCCATTCGCCTTTGATAAGGCCAGCCTTGCCTACTGCCACAATCAAAATCTCGGCATATCTTACATGTCCCTCTAATTTACCTGCCTGCGATGTCCCAATATGGCAGACTGTAACTGTAGCGAACTTATCTAACAGAAGAAGTGCTAATGGCTTTCCTACAATCTCACTGTGTCCAACTATCACCACTTCTTTCCCATATAAATCTATTCCTGTTTCATTCAGGAGTTCCATCACTGCTAGAGGAGTGCAGGGAATTAATCTTGCCTTTCCAAAAGGTATCTTACCTATATTAGCTGGATGCATACCTTCTATATCCTTTTCAGGCAGGATGAATTGACTAATCTTCTTATAATCTATCTGACTAGGCAGGGGCATCTGAATGATAATGCCATTTACCTGTTCATCAGAATTTAATCTTTGGATAAACTGAATTAGCTCATCCTCAGAGGTAGCCTGGTCTAATTTATAAAATTTATACTCTATCCCTAAGGAATCTGCGGTCTTGTTTTGGGATTTTACGTAAACCTCAGCAGCTGCATTCTCACCTATCTGAATACTGACCAAAATAGGTTTAAGGCCTAACTTCTGAATGTCTTGGCTTATCTGTACTTTTATCCTATCAGCTATAGATCTGCCCTCTAATAATCTCATTAACCTTCTCCTCAATCTTTAGTCTTAAGTTTTTAATAAATTGTCCCTTTTTGCTTAAATCTTTCCTCAGGGCATTGGATAGCTTCTTGTCCTTTAAATATTTCAGATTTATATCTACATTAAAATTTGCAGCAAAAAACGCAGATTCTAATAGAACCGCTGCCACTGCTACATCGCTGATTAAATTTAGATTGCCTTTTTTAATCAGATGCGGACACAACTTTATACTCTTAAAGCACAAACGCGCAACCTCTAAGGGAACGTCCAGCGATTTTCCAAAGTCTTTGCTTCTATAAGCAACCACATCTAAATCTACTAATTCCAAGAATCTCTTTCTAAATCTTTCAGATTCTTTTAATGCTGTATTTAAAAAATCTGTATATTTGGTATGGCGGGGTTTGCCTAAGGTAAAATTGATTACCATACTTATAAGGGCTGCGCCTAAAGAGGCGGTTAGTGCTGCTGCCGAACCCCCTCCTGGCGCAGGTAGTCTTGCTGCTAAATCTTCCAGATATCTCTTTAAGGTCTCATTCTGATAAATACTCATAATAGGGCTTGTTGTATTATCTGAAGCACCTCGTTACAGTTTCATTTGATAGTTTAGCTTAACAACGATAATAGTGCACATAATAGGGTTTACTTTTTGCTTAAAACAATCCTATTATATTACCCTCATCATCAATATCAATACTCTCTCCCGCTGGATGAGTCGGTAAACCTGGCATAGTCTGTATTGTTCCACAAAGAGGATAGAGGAATCCCGCGCCCACAGAGGCACGTATGTCTCTTATAGGAAGAATGAACCCTTGTGGTCTTCCTTTAAGATTTGGGTCGTGAGATAAAGAAAGATGGGTCTTTGCCATACATATAGGTAGTTTATCCCATCCGCGCTCAGTAAATAATCTAATCTTTTCTTCTGCAAGGTTTGAGTATTCAACGTCTCTTGCGCCATAGATCTTTGTAGCAATAATCTTAATCTTTTCTTTTATAGAGATATCTAAAGGATAGAGAAATCTAAAGTTTTTCGGTTGAGAGGCTAATCTGATCACGCTTCTGGCCAAATCCAAACCGCCTTTTGAGCCCTCTTCCCAGACCCGACTAACCTGACAATCATCAGCTCCTAACTGGGTTGCTTTCTGTTTCACAAAATCTATCTCTCTGTCTGTATCTGTCTGGAATCTATTGATGGCAACTACTACAGGTATCCCAAAAAATTTGACATTCTCTATATGTTTGGCTAAATTGCATATACCTTCCTCTATAGCTGCGATATCTTCTTTTAATAAGTTCTCACCTAAGGGTTTGCCTGCTACTATCTGAAATCTACCGCTGTGCGCCTTTAATGCCCGAACAGAACAGACGATTACTGCTACGTCGGGCGTCAATCCGCTCGCCCGGCATTTTATATCAAAGAACTTCTCTGCGCCACAATCAGCTCCAAAGCCTGCCTCAGTCACTACATAATCCGAAAAAGCCAGAGCAATCTTATCTGCTAAGATAGAACTGTTACCGTGGGCAATATTAGCAAATGGTCCTGCGTGCACAAAACAGGGAGTATTCTCAATGGTCTGGATAAGATTTGGCTTTATGGCATCCTTTAAAAGAACAGTCATTGCACCTGCCACTTTTATATCCTGGGTAGTTACTAATCTGGCATCCTGAGTCTCTGCTAAGACAATTCTTGAGACACGCTGACGCAAATCCTTTAGGTCACTGCTTAGTGCCAGGATTGCCATTATCTCTGAAGCAACTGTAATGTCAAAACCTGTATCGCGGGGTATACCGTCTTCCTTTGAACCCAACCCTATCCTTACATTCCTTAAAAATCTATCGCTCACATCCAATACTCTACGCCAATAGATTCTGTGGGGGTCTATCTTGAGCTTATTCCCCTTAAACAAGGAGTTATCTAGAAATGCTGCAGCTAAATTATGGGCTAATCCTACCGCATGCACATCTCCAGTAAAATGGAGATTAAAATCCTCCATAGGCAAAACCTGAGAATAGCCACCACCAGCTGCGCCGCCCTTTATTCCAAAAACCGGACCCAAAGAAGGTTGTCTTATACAAGTAGAGGTAAGCTTACCCAATCTATTTAAAGCCATAGAAAGACCGATAGTGGTTACGGTCTTTCCTTCGCCTAAGGGAGTAGGAGTAATGGCAGTAACTAATACGTATTTTCCTTTTGGTCTATTTTTGACTTTCTCAAGGATAGCTAAATCTATCTTCGCAATGTAGCGAGTATAGGGAATAAGATATTTTTTATCTATCCTTAATTTTTTTGCAATCCTTTCTATAGGTTCTCTTCTGGCCTTGCGAACAATCTCTATATCAGAAAGCATAAAAACACTTCCTCTTTAATCATTATCAGGTTCTTCATCTAATTCAAATGCATTTTTTATCAACTCCAATTGTGGTTGAGAACCTTTATCAGAATACCTCACAGAAACCACATCAAATCTTGCCTTCTTGTCCAAGAGATCTTTTTCTTTAAGGAAACTGAGCGCCAACTTGATAAGCCGCCTCTGTTTGGATTTTGCAACTGCTTCTTGGGGAAGACCGTATCTATCAGAACCTCTTGTCTTTACCTCTACAAAACATAGCGTATCAGAATCTCTAGCCACGATATCTATCTCACCAAACCTGTTGCGGAAATTCCTAAAAATAATTTTGTAACCTTGCCTCTTTAAGAAATCCAAGGCATACGTTTCTCCAATCTTACCCCATACTGCATCAGACACAGCAAAAACTTCTCCTGTGGATATCGCAAACTCCTAACCTTCTTAGGACATCCCTGTGACCAACAGTAGCATAACCTTTATGTCTGCTAAATCCATAACAAGGATAAACCTTATCATACATAGACATAATCCGATCACGAACAACCTTAGCTACGATAGAAGCACAAGCCACAGTTTTAGATACAGAATCTCCCTTGATAATATTGGTGTAAGCCAAGGAGATAGCAGGTCTTACATTACCATCTATAAGTATATGTATGTCTCTTTTGTTGGCTGGGGTTAACCTATCTAAGAGTTGCTCTATCGCCCTCTCCATAGCAAGACGGGTAGCTACAAAGATATTGTAGTGGTCAATTATCTTTTCATTAAGAATGCCCAGGCCATATAAGGATTTCTGCGTAATCTCAAGAAATGCCTTATATCTCTGTTGAGGGGTCAACCTTTTAGAATCATCTATGCGGTTTTTAAAAGTGACTTTACTAAGTACAATTGCTGCTGCCACTACCGGACCAGCCAATGAACCACGACCTGCTTCATCTACGCCAATAAGTATCTTATATCCTTTCCTCTTTAATCTACGTTCATAAGAAAAACTGCACTTCATCGGTAGCCTTAGGTTCTTTCCTGTTGGCCCTCAATCTTTGTAGCGCTCTTACCTATCCTACCCCGCAGATAATACAGTTTTGCTCTCCTGACCTTACCAGAACGCAAGACTTCAATCTTTTCAATGTTAGGAGAATGTAAAGGAAAAACGCGCTCAATACCTTCACCGTAGGAAACCTTCCTGACAGTAAAACTCTCTCGTATGCCACTGCCTTTTTTAGCAATAACTACTCCTTCAAAAGGATGCAATCTTATCCTATCAGGTCCTTCTGGTATCTTGACCAAAACCTTCACTGTATCTCCCACATTAAAATGAGGAATCCCTGTTTTTAGATATCCTTCTTCAATAGCCTTTAACTTATCCATCCTTACCACCTCGTGCAGTTATTTTATATTTTTTTAACAGATCCGGCCTTTTCCTTCTAGTTATCTTTATGGCCTGGACTCTGCGCCACTCTTCTATTCTCTTATGATCGCCTGATAAAAGTATGGCAGGCACCTTAAGCCCTCTAAAAAAAGCGGGCCTAGTGTACTGAGGATACTCTAATAGATTATCTTCAAATGATTCAAAATGCAAGGAATTTTTATCACCTAAAACTCCGGGCAAAAGACGCACTATACAATCAATCAAGACCATCGCTGGCACCTCCCCACCTGTAAGTATGTAGTCGCCAATAGATACCTCTGTATCTACCAGGCATTGTCTTACCCGTTCATCAACACCCTCATAGTGTCCACATATCAAAATAAGATTTCTGTATCTGGTTAGTCTTCTTGCTAACTTCTGGGTCAGTATTTTCCCTTGCGGACTCAATAGGATCACCTTAGTTTTAGCATCGGGTAAACATGATTTAATGGTTTCTACTGCCTTAAATATTGGCTCAGGCCGCATTACCATCCCTGAACCACCGCCGAATGGCCGATCATCAACCTTCTTGTGTTTATCTTCGGAATAATCTCTAAGGTTATGGATATATATCTTGACCTTACCTTTATTCTGTGCCCGTTTAAGAATAGACTCATTCAGCACAGGTTCAAACATCTTAGGAAATATAGTAACAATATCTATGCGCATAGTAAATTGTTACACTGTTAAACTGTCCTGTAGCTCTGTAGAAAACATTTTTTAAATTCAGAAAATCTATCCTGCCGGATAGCCTCTCTTATCTCATACATCAGTCTCAGATAAAAATGGAGATTATGCAGTGATACTAAACGTAGACCCAGTATCTCACCCGTATTAAAGAGGTGTCTCAAATAGGCACGGCTAAAATTCTTACAGGTGTAACAATTGCAAGTTCTATCCAAAGAACTAAAATCCTCTGAAAAAGCAGCATTTCTGACAGTAAGTTTACCTTCAGAGGTAAAGGCAGTCCCGTTTCTTCCGTAACGTGTAGGTACTACGCAATCAAACATATCAATCCCTAAGGCCACTGCCTCAACAATATCTTGGGGTAACCCTACACCCATAAGATAACGTGGTTTTTCTTTAGGTAAAAAATCAGTAGTAAAATTTGTAATATTATACATCAGGTTATGCGGTTCGCCAACTGAAATACCACCTAAGGCATAGCCATCAAAATCCATCTCTATGAGTCTTAAACTACATTCCCTGCGTAAATCCTGATAAGTTGAACCCTGCACAATCCCAAATAGTGACTGTTTACAATTAGAGGTCTCCTTAAGAAGAGTTCTCTTAGAGCGTCTGGCCCAGTCAACCGTTCTTTCCATAGCAACCCTGGCCCGGTCTTTACTGCAAGGATAATGCACACACTCATCTAAAGGCATGATTATATCTGCGCCCAAGATAATCTGGGTCTCTATTGTATCCTCTGGGCTTAAGAAATGTCTTGCTCCATCAAAATGGGATTGAAATTCCACGCCTTCATCTTCTACCTTTCTAAGAAGTGCCAGACTGAATATCTGATATCCTCCACTATCTGTCAGTATGGGAGCACACCAAGACATAAAATTGTGCAATCCACCTGCCCTCTTTATTATCTCTAAACCTGGGCGCAAGAAAAGATGATAAGCATTGGATAAGACAATCTGGGCGCCTGCAATTTTTAATTCTTCGGGTGAAAGTGTCTTGACGCTACCCTGAGTACCCACAGGCATAAAACAAGGAGTATCAATTTCTCCATGCGCAGTCTTTAATTTTCCTAAACGGGCTTTGGTACCTTTATCCTGATGAATCAAGGTAAACATCTTTGCTATAGGGTTAGGTGGCTTAACGCAGGCAACCAACAATTATCTCAAAGAATTAACATTGCATCTCCATAACTATAGAATCTGTATTTTTTATCTATAGCCTCTTGATAAGCCTTCATGATCAAATCTCTTCCTGCAAAGGCACAGACAAGAATAAATAGACTGGTACGGGGAAGATGAAAATTAGTTAAAAGACAATCTACCAACTTAAAATTATATCCTGGATAGATATACAAATCAGTATAACCTTGAATTCTGCCTTGCTGTGCGTAGGTCTCTAAGGCCCGCATACTGGTTGTGCCCACACTGAAGATACGGGCTTTTGCCTGCTGGGTCTCAGAGAGAGCTACAATTGTCTCTTGGGGTATCTCAAAATACTCTGCGGTCATCTTGTGTTGGGTAACATCCTCTACCTTAACTGGTTTAAAAGTAGAGTAGCTTATATGTAAAGTTACACTAGCAATATTTATACCTTCTGATTTTATCTTTTCAATCAGACTTTCGCTAAAATGTAGACCTGCAGTAGGAGCGGCTATCGCCCCTTCTCTCTTTGCATACACTGTCTGATAATAAATCTCATCTAATTCCTCTGGCTCTCTTTTTATATAAGGAGGTAGGGGCAGAGAACTTAAATTATAAATAGTAGATACATCTGGGCTATCAAACAAAATCTGGCCATCAGCAATAACTGTAGCCCAAATCTTACCACCATCAAATACTATCTTCTCCTGTGGCTTTATCCTGGCAGGTCTAATTAAGGCTTCGAAGATTAAACCCTTTTTTCGTCTAAGTAGGAGTACCTCTACCTTGCCGCCGGTTACACGCTGTCCTCTTAGTCGACTGTGGATGACCTTGGTATCATTTATAATTAAAAGGTCTCCTTTTTTAAGATAATCCGTGATCTCTTTAAAAATACAGTGTCTGATATTTCCGCTAGTACGTTCCAAGACCAATAGTCTTGCCTTATCGCGCTCTTTAAGCGGATACTGGGCAATTAATTCTTTGGGAAGCTGATAGTCAAAATCTGATAGCCTCATTATTCTTGATTATCAATCAAAGAGATATCTGAGCCAGGATAGTAATAACTCAGTATATCCTTATAACTGTATCCTTTTTTTGCCATAAAGTAAGCGCCCCACTGACACATACCCACACCATGACCCCAACCGTAGCCAATAAATACAGCATCGCCATTAACTATCTCTAGCTTAAAATTTGTGCTCCTTATGAGATTAGGGCCGATTATATTCCTAAAATCCTTCCCAGAGATCTCAATATCTTTAGACTCAGTAGATACCTTTAATTTTAAGATACGGCCAGACTTGCTTCTCTCTACTATGGTTATCTGCTTTATTTCCTTCAGATTGTAACCGCGAGTTCTTAATTTATATTCCAAGTCTTTTAAAGATAGAACCAAATACCATTTGAAATGAGGTGAATCTCTACAATAACTACACAAAACGCCTTTCAAGGGAGCTATGTCTATATTCCAAACTAAAGAGGCATCCTCGGTATAACCTGCGCAGGTAGCATGATAATAGGTGGGAAAGATCTTGCCTTTGTAGGTCAATATCTGACCTTTAGTTGCATCCACTGCTAAGTTTGTACGATAGCGTTCTGAAGTCTTACCACCATAAACCTGGGAATAGATATCGCAGGTAACATCAAAATCTTGAGAAATATTATTCTGTATCTGATATACTGCGTAACTACGGCAGGCAACTGCCTGCGCCTTTAGTGCCTCTTGAGGCCAGTAATGAGAAACCTCGTGGTACAAAATGCCTTTTACATAATCCTCTAACCTTACTTCATTTATCACCCAGAGTCGAAGATTATCTCTTTTAATAAACCAGATACTATCTTTAAATTTGCGTCCATCTATTATTATCTCTGCAGTCTTGGCCTTGACCCAGAGTTTTTGGGTGTTAAAGGCTCTAGAGCCTATCAGGATACCTTGGGCATAAAGACTAACCACAGTATCTAGGTTTTTACCGTAATAAAGGATATCTTTCTTGTCCGAAGAGATTACTTCGTAATCCCCATTTATCCTAATACTTACTGAATCAACGTCTTGGGCTATAGCCACGCGGATAAACTCTGGATAATCTGCAAAACAGCTAACAGCTGGCAGCTGGCAGCTGGCAACCAAAATAAGTATCTGTATAAAAAAAGATTTTAACGGCGAGACCATAACCAAAAAATAAGAGAAAGAATAGCGCTAATCAAAAGGGAAGTGGTGATAGGAAAATAAAAACTAAAGTTTTTCTTCTGTATATAGATATCGCCAGGAAGCCTACCTAAGAAAGGAACCTTATGGACAACGCTTAAAATCAAACCCACTCCTATCAAAACAACGCCTAAGATAATTAAGGTTTTGCTGATCTCGTGCATCTTTCTACTTCCGAATAAATGCAACCACAGTACTGCTGGCAGTATATCATCATCTCTTTTGCCTGAAGATGGGCCTCTCTAAATCCCGCTCTAAAATCTTGGTAATAGAAACTCACCCCTGTTTCTTTTGAAATATCAAAACCAATCCTCTTGAGTGAGTCTTGATTTTGATAAGGACTAACTAAAAGGGTAGTAGAAAAATACTCAAATAATTTTTCTTTTGCAACCTGGGCTGTCTTTTTTAGTCTTAAACTCCAACAGATATGACATCTCTGTGGAGCAGTCTCTTTTAAATTGATCGCCTGGAAAAAATCTTGAGGCCTGTATTCAAAGTAGATTACCTCAATATCCGCTCTTTTGGCAAAATCCTCCAAGGCCTTTCTTCTATTATTATACTCAACAAATGGGTGAATATTTGGATTGTAGAATAGACTTACTACCTGATAACCCTTTGCCCTGAGTTGCTTAAGAGGATAAATTAAGCACGGCGCACAACAGGTATGTAAGAGTAGATTCATAACATTTAATTTTAACCTATGAAGCTCTAAAACCCATCAAGTCTTTACTTTTAACCTGTAGTAATCTAATATAAAATTATATAATAGATAGGTCAGAATAATTCCTCCTGTTTCTCTTTGGGTTTAATTCCAAGATGCTCAAAAGCGAGTTTAGTTGCCATTCTGCCCCGCGAGGTGCGTTTGAGATAACCTGCCTGAAGCAGATAAGGCTCAACTGTATCCACAATGGTATCTACTTCCTCATTAAGACTGGCAGCTAAAGATTCTACTCCTACCGGGCCTGCCTCGTATATTTCAATGAGCGTCTTTAACACCTTGCGATCCATCTCATCAAGACCTGCCTTATCAATCCCTAATTCATCTAAGGCCTTACTTACTACTTGGATGTCAATACTCTTTATCTTCCATACCTGGGCATAATCCCTAATCCGACGCAAGAGCCTATTGGCTATACGTGGTGTGCCCCGGCTACGTCTGGCAATCTCTTGGGAAGCCGAAACGTCTATCTCCATACTTAAAAGTTCTGCAGAGCGCCTTATAATCTTAGCCAAATCCTCAACCTGATAAAAACTTAAGTTATAGAACATTCCAAAGCGCGCCCTTAGAGGTGCTGATAAAAGTCCGGTACGTGTAGTAGCCCCTACCAAGGTAAAGGGCTTAAGATTAAATTTTATCGTCTTGGCATAAGGGCCTTTATCGATAACAAAGTCTATTTGAAAACTCTCCATAGCCGGATAGAGAAACTCCTCTACCACCTTAGAAAGACGGTGTATTTCATCTATAAAAAGGATATCGCCTTTCTCTAAATTGGTCAATATGCCAATAAGATCGCCTGCCCTCTCTATGGCCGGACCAGAAGTAGCGGTAATCTTGGTATTC
>JAMWDE010000015.1 GCA_023818905.1 Candidatus Omnitrophota bacterium
CTATTGATTTGTGCGCTGAACCAGGAAGCAACTATATTGGTTTTGTTTCTATATCCAATGCCACTAGGGATATGCAGTTAGCTATTTGGGATGGCACAGACACCTCACCATTTAATTTTCAATATACCTTCAACAATGCAGATACAAACGCAGCTACCTGGTCAGCCACTACCCAATCTGTAGCCTGTGGCTGGGCAGGTTCAGGAGCAAATCGGCGGGCAGTATTTGTTTACAGAGATGTAGCAGCAACTACCCTGCGCTATTATACCTGGGTAAAATCCAGTACTACTTGGGAACCTTCAGTAGCAGATGCGCCTGCTACCTATTCTCCGCCTATGACCAGCGGAACAAAAAATTTTATCTATATCCAACAAGCGCCTGATGCTTCAGATAAAATCTGGGTGTCAGTGGTAGATTCAAATTCTGACCTCTGGACCTTTACTTATAATGCCTCAAATGGTACAGCTCCAAGTTCCTGGTTGACTATAGATGACGGTAGGTCAGGCAACTATGCAGTGGAGGCAAATCTCACCAGTGCTACCGGCCCTTCAGGAGGCCTGGCCATAACTTCTTTTGACCCTACCCTGGTTGAGTTAATCAGTTTTAAGGCAGAAACCGAAGATGATGAAGCAATAATTAGCTGGCGCACTGCCAGCGAATTACGCACAATAGGATTTCGGCTCTATCGCACATTTAGCCCTGAGGATAGAAATACCTATGAAGAGATTACCACAGGTCTGATTCATAGTCGGGGCAATCCTTATTCTGGTCGTGAATACAGGTACGTGGATAAAGAACCATTAAAGGAGGTGTACTACATCCTGGAAGAGATTTTAGCTAACGGTAGCACACAGTATCTTAAACCCGTGCGTTTGGACGATAGAAATACATTTTTAGGTAATGATGATACAGATTCAGATAAGTCCTTTTTGAATAGAGAGGGTAATATTATTCTTGGCGATAGGGTTATCCGTCGTAAACCAAGGTATATATATCCTGTTGGGAGGATAAGGAATAATCTTAGTGCAGGTTTTAATCCTTTAAAGATAGAGCTAGACCATGAAGGCCTATACCGTATAACATCCCAGGATTTAATCAACGCAGGTTGGAATATCTCCGAGCTCAATCCGCGCAGTTTAGCTATATTTAACCAAGGCAGAGAGATCCCTATCTATGTTTCAGGAGAGGATGATAATATTTTTGATACAGGGGATTTTATTGAGTTTTATGGTCAGAAGAATCTTAGTCGTTATACCTCTAGTAACGTCTATTGGCTGACATCTCTTAAATATAAAGGTCTAAGGATGAAGCAAGCAGTAAGCGGAAAATTTAATCAAGAATTAATTACTACTTATCAGCATGGCCAGAAGAGGGAAGAGGATGTTTCCTATTATGCTGAATTGAAAGGCGATGAGCACTGGTTTTTCGCAGAGGAATTTATCTCTCCGGCAAGCTTTGACTTTCAATTCTATTTAGATCATATTGCCAATCCAAGTACCAGAACTGCCCTTTTGGAGATAAATCTCCAGGGAGCATCCAGATGGGGTTTTGGAGCAGGTTATAATCTTCAGCGCGCGCTTATATATATAAACAATAATTTTATAGGCAAGGCAGAGTGGACCCAAGACGTAGAGTTCAGCACGAGTTATCAAATTCCCATAAACTTGCTAAAGGAAGGCAAGAACATCCTTACTATAAAGGCGCCAGATGAAGAGGGAGGACTTTTACAGTTCTTTCTGCTTAATTGGTTTAAGGTTACCTATCCTAAGAGGTTGGTGGCTGAAGAGAACAGGATTATCTTTGATAGCGGTGCAACGCAGTATAGGGCGGTTACCTATAAGGTAGAAGGGTTTACTTCCCAATCTATCCGGGGTTTAGTCATAAAGAATGAGAGGGTATTGCGTCTGCAGAATCTTAACGTAATACGTCAACCCCAGGGAGATTATGCAGTAATATTTGGGGATAATAGTCCAGAAGGAGCGCGTTATATTTTATACGCTGATACAGAGTTTGATAAACCTCTGGATGTATATCCTGATATACCTTCAAACTTAAGGCAAAAGGCAAATCAGGCAGATTACCTTATCATTACACATGCAATTTTTAAAGATGCCTTAAAGCCCCTGGTTGATTTTAGGCGTGGTCAAGGCCTAAGTATTAAAGTAGTGGACGTGGAGGATATATATGACGAATTCAATTATGGCATATTTTCCCCTCTGGCAATAAAGGATTTCTTAAGTTACGCCTACCATAATTGGCAGGCGTCTAAGCCGCTTTTTGTTTTGCTGATAGGAGATGCTACTTTTGATTATCAGGATTTCTGGCATATCGGAAAGGAAAACCTGGTGCCTGCTTATCTTATACAAAGCCCTGATTTTGGAGAGACGGTTTCAGATAACTGGTTTGTGGACTTTGATGAGGATACCCTACCTGAGATGTTTATCGGAAGGTTACCAGTTAACAGTACTCAACAGTTAGAAGCTATAATAGATAAGATTATCTCCTATGAGAATTCTACACTTTCTCCTTGGACAAAGAAGGTCCTCTTTGTCTCTGATAACGAAAAGCAATTTGAGAATATTTCAGATAGACTATTCAATCTGGTTCCTTCTGGATATCAACCCCAGAAGGTATATCTGAGTGTTTTTGGTCCTGATGCCACCAGACAGAGAGTCATTGAGGAAATAAACAAGGGCAGTTTGGTTTTTAACTATGCGGGACATTCTGGGATAACTCTTCTGGCACAGGAGATGATATTTAGAAACGAGGATATCAGGCAGTTACAAAATACCCTTGCCTATCCTTTATTTTTGAGTTTGAATTGTATGACCGGTTATTTTATCTATCCTGAAGGTTTAGATTCTTTAAGTGAAACCCTGCTCAATGCAGACAAAAAAGGTATCATCGCAGCCATCTCTCCCAGTGGTTTGTCTTCTCCACCTGAACAGTACGTTTTTATGGAGGGCTTGTATAAGTCTATCTTTGAGACAGGAGATTCTGTCTTAGGCGCAGTCCATTTTAAAGCCAAAGGGTATCTTTATAAGAATGCCAGTCTCATAGGTTCAAGCAATAAGGTAAATAATGTTATCAATATATTTAATCTCCTAGGCGATCCTGCATTGTTGATAAGAAGACCAGGCGCAAGCACTAATTATTCTCCAGCCTTGATACGCTATCTTCATCGGATTTTGGAACAAAGCTATGACTGAGCAGCAAGCCATAAATCTATTTAACCATCTGCTAAATAGGGCAGAAGAAAAAATGATTCCTCTTTGGACCCATCTGGATTTGACCTACCGTTGTAATCTAAGTTGCATACACTGTTACTGTCAGGGGATCTCAGGCCAACTTTGGGAGAATCGTGGAGAGTTATCCTTTCAGGAGATAAAACAACTTTTGGATGATTTGGCAGGATCAGGTGCTTTATACCTTACGCTTTCAGGAGGTGAGGTGTTTTTACGCCGGGATTTTTTTGAGATTGCCTTTTATGCCAAAAAAAAGAATTTTTGTTTAAGCGTATTTACCAATGGTACGCTTATAGATGAGAATAAAGCCAGAAGGCTTGCTGATCTGTCACCGCTGGCAGTGGAGATGAGTATCTATGGAGTAACTCCTGAAGTTCACGATAGTATTACTAATCTCGTAGGTTCCTTTGAAAAATTATTGAAGGCAGTTGGGATATTTAAAAAATATGGTCTGAGAGTTGTACTCAAGACAGTATTTATGAAACCAAATTTTCATCAAGTGCATCAGATAGAGAGATTTGCTTATGATATAGGAACAGATGATTTTCGTTCAAATATAGAGATCTCTCCTAAGAATGACGGCTCAAAATTACCCCTGGAATATCAATTAGACACAGAAGAGATGGCATCCATACTTTCTAAGACAGATGAGTCAGAAGTAGAATATCAGGATAACCCTTTAAGAAAGCCGCTTTGCGCCACAGGCTCATTGGGTTGTTATATCTCACCTTACGGAGACGTGTATCCTTGTATACAGCTTTTGATTCCGATGGGAAATATCCGAGAGAAAAGTTTTCAAGAGATATGGCATGCGCCTTCAGAGTTACGTTCACAGCTGTCTCTGCTTAAGACCTATGCAGACTTGTTATCCTGTAAGAGTTGTCAGTATGTAAGATACTGCAAAAAATGCCTTGGATTGTCTTACTTAGAGACAAAGGATATGAGGGCTTGCTATCCTGCTTTGAGGGATATCTCAAGAATAACCTCTGGGGAATACTGACAGACCGAAGAACTGAGGCAACCTAATTATCTTCTATAGGTAATTGTAGGATTATTAAATATTAAGGAGGAGCCATTATGTCTAACAAGAAAGATATCTATCAAAAACCAGAGCTTAAGCCAATCAGGATGTTGGAGGTAGGCGCTGCGCTTTGCTGTCGGGCAACTGCAGGCGCCTGTACCAATACAGTTAGGGCAGCTCAGCCTGGAAAACAGAGAACATCCACTTCTTCATAATCTTGGTATATGCCTGAAGAGCACAGGATCAAATTCAATATAGCTAATATTGTATTTGAGATTACAGGTCTCAGTGAAGAAGCGATATCTGAACTGATGCAGACTTACCCTGTTTTTCTTACTCGGAGTAAATCAGATTTTAAAATACATCTCAGTATGAAAAGATACCAAAACAAAACGGCTGACTTTCAAAGAGCTATCTTGGGAAGTGATTGCTTGTATATTCAACAAGAGTATTTTAAGGCGAAAATAAATTTTAAGAAGGCCAAGGTATGGATAGAAGCAAGTCCTGGCTTTGGGATTATGAGCTTCTTGCGGTTTTTGATTTCGCTGATTGCTCCAGAAAAAAAACAGGGATTCCTACTTCATGCCGCTGCAGTGTCAGATAATAATTATGGGTATGTATTTGTTGGTCCTTCAGAAAGCGGCAAGACCACGCTTGCTAGGTTATCTAGTAAGGATAAGATTGTCTTAACTGATGAGACTGCCGCTATAGTTAAAACCGATGGAAATTATTATGTTTGGTCTACCCCGTTTATTGGTGAATTTGGCCAGGTCAAGCAGAATATGGCCAGTCCTGTAAAGGCAGTCTATTTTATTAAAAAGGATAGTCAATTCAGGCATCGGCAGTTAGAGAAAGCCGAGGCGGTAAAACTATTTTTGGGCAATGTGATTTTGGGTTTGCAAGACGTAGAGATATTGAATTGCCTATTTGATTTATTTGAAAATTTTACCAAAAGGATACCTTGTTATGAGTTTGGCTTTAAACCAGAAGTAGACATCTGGAGGTACATCTATGGATTTACTTAATAGCGTGGTTAGAAGAAATGAAACGGTTGCCTGGAGGTCAATTGACAAAGAGGCTTTGTTGGTCAATCCTCGGGATGGCCTAATATATCCTCTAAACCCTGTGGCTAAGCGGGTCTGGGAGTTAATTGATGGAAGTAGGACCTGCTCTGAGCTCATAGAGATTGTGGACAGAGAATTTGAAGGCGATAAATCCAATATCCAACAGGATATCCTGAGTTTTATAGGGGATTTGATAGATAAGGGTATGGCTATTCTCCAGGATTAATACTGCGCTAAACTTCCCTGTTTTTTTACCTTCTTCAAGGCGTATCTGAAGAAGATAAGGCTCAGTGGCAAAAGCAGGATGCAGAAGCAGGAGAGGAAAATTATCTCTTTAATTAGTTGAATTACTGAGTAGCCTCTATACACTGCCAGTTGAATTGCACGGATAGAATAGGTGATAGGAAAAAATTTCGCCACTATTTGTAACCAGCTCGGCAACACTGTAATTGGAAAATATACCCCTCCTAATAATCCTTCCATTTGATTTATCACCCATCCCACAGGATTACCTTGTTTAAAAACCATAATAAAACTTGCCGAGATTATACCTAGACTACTAAAACAGACCAGGGTTAGGATGGAGGTCACTACGGTTGAGAATATGTTTATATGACTGAAGTCAATTTTAAACAAGCTTGCTCCTAATATGATATACACTACCATATCCATGGTTGCCATAAATAAATTCCATAGTGCCATTGAGAATAACACAACAGAACCAGAAGTAGGAGTCATCAGTATTGCTTCTAAAGTTCCCATATATTGCTCTGCGCGTATACGCGCAGAAAAAGAACCCAAACCCACGCCGATATAATTAAAGAAAGCCATACCTAATAACACATAGGAAAAGTAACTTACGCCAAACTCCTGAAGGTGTCCAACGATTCTTTGTCCGAATAATTTATCAATAAAAAAATAACCCAACACACTCATCAGGACACCGAACATGTTAAACAGAAAAGATATGCGGTAGCTCGATTCTAGTAAAAAGTCCTTTTTCAAGAATGCCACTGATTTTCTAAGCATAGTATTGTTCTTGTTGGGTTATCCTTAAGAAAATCTCACCTAAGGTGGCTTGCGGCTTGGCAACCACCCTTCTTAATTCCTGTAGCGTGCCTAAGGCAAGGAGTTTTCCCTTGTGTAGTATCATAAAGGAATCCGCAAAATCCAATGCCTCATCCAGATTATGGGTAGCAAAGATAACTGTTTTACCTTGTTGTTTTATTATTTTTTCTTTTATAAAATCTCTTAATCTTAATGCAGTGGCGTAATCCAGGCTTTTGGTAGGTTCATCCAAAAGCAGAATCTGTGGGTTATGGATTAGGGCGCGCATCAGGACGAATTTTTTCTGCATACCTGTAGAGTATTCCCCAAAACGCCTATCTTGATAATCTACCCCAAACAGATCCATCAACTCATCTATCCTTGATTTTGTTTGTTTTTTGTTTAATCCGTATAGCGAGGAGAAGAATTCTAAATTTTGTCTACCGCTCAACCTCCAGTAGAAACTGCGCTCAGATGAGGAGACCAAGCCAACCAAAGATTTAATCTTTTCATCATCTCTGCCTACCAAATAACCTGCTACCTGAATTTTTCCCTTATCCGGTAGAATTAAGGTAGCAATTATCTTAAGCAGAGTGGTTTTGCCCGCTCCATTTAAACCAAGTATCCCTAATGTATTACCACCAGATACGCTAAAGTTGATATCTTGAAGCGCGCAGGTAGGCTCTTTATGTTTAAAATCCAATTTTAAGATTCTCTTAAAAGAAATGGGAGTAAAAAAATACTTAGATAGATTATGCACTTCTATGAGAGGAGGCATGGTTAGAAGTTTAACAGAAAACCCTTTTACCGTCAAATCAAAAATTTCAACATAAAGTGTAATATAATATATAATAGATAATAGATACATCTATTAGATAGACAGATATAAGCCATTGTTAATAAGACAGTTAAAATACTATTAGACGTTGCCTAAAGTACATTTTCCAAAATAAAAAAATATTGATAAGCTATTGATTTTATGATATCTTAAAACCAAAAGGAGAAAGGATTGCCTCAATACGAATTAAATCTAAGGGATTACTTAAGGATTATGCGTAAACGCAGGATAATGATAGTTACTGTATTTATTTTGATTTTTCTAGGTAGTCTTCTACACACATCTTTACAGCTTCCTATATATGAAGCAAGCGCCACAGTTAAAATAGAAGAACGCAAGACCATTGCCGGCCTACTTACTGAATGGATCATCTACAATCCTGCAGATATTATGGAGTCTCAAACCAAGATAATACGCGGGTATCCGGTAATGCGCAGGGTTGCCTTGCGTTTAGGGATGATTGACCAGAGGTCTTCTCTGGAAGATGTGAATGCGGCGGTCAGTCAACTTCAGGCAAGTGTTGAGACCGAGAGGATAGCTAATACGAATATGATTCGCATTACTGCTACTTCCAACGATCCCAAGAAGGCAACGGATTTGGCCAATAATATAGCTGAGGCATACATTGAAGAGAATCTTTTGGAGAAGACCAAACAGGCCAGACATGCCCGCCAGTTTATTGAAGAACAACTAACCACCCTGGAGACCAGACTTAAGGATACAGAGGAGAGCCTGAGGAGATTTGGTGAGGAAGTAAAGAATGTAAAATTGGCTGGACCGATAGAGCAGAAATTGATGGAACTTGAATTTGAACTGGCTGGGCTTCTACAGAAATACACAGAAAAGCACCCCAGGGTTATCCAGTTAAAAGACCAGATAAAAGAGATGGAGATGCAACTTAAAGGTTTTTCAGGTCAGGAACTCGAATACGCGCGGTTGAGCAGAGAGGTAGAGGTAAACAAGAAACTCTACACTATGCTTAAAGAGAAATTGGAAGAAGCGCGTATCACTGAAGCGCAGAAGGTAGGAGATGTTTCTCTGGTAGACCCGGCAGTTATACCACGCTCTCCGGTTTCTCCCAATAGAGTGATGGGAGTTTTTATAGGATTGATGTTGGGTTTGATTCTGGGAGTCGCTTCTGCTTTTGTTGCCGAGACTTTAGACACCTCTATTGCCACTATAGAAGATGTGGAGAATATAGTTAAATTGCCAGTTTTAGGTATTATACCCTCTGTTAGTTATAAGCCAAAGCAGACTTTTTTTGCAAGATTCAAAAATATGGTTTTATCTAAAGACAAAAAAACTGAATCCGAAGAGAGATTTATTCATCTTGTTGCTCACTATAACCCTACCTCTTTGGCTGCGGAGGCATTTCGCAATGTGCGAACCAATCTTAAATTGGATGCTTCTAAGAAGGCTATCCTTGTTACTAGTGCAAATCCGCGTGAGGGAAAGACTACTGTTTTGACTAACTTGGGCATTGTAACAGCACAAGCAGGCGCAAAGGTACTTTTGGTATCAACAGATTTAAGGCGGCCTGCATTGGCTAAAATATTTGGGATAAAGAAGGATGTAGGCATAAATGAGCTCTTAGTAGGGTCAGCAACCTTAGAGCAGGTCCTTAAGAATATCACAGATATTATGTTAGGTGAGATACCGCTTGAAGATATAGTGGGTAGACCTCCTGGAATAGAGAATGTTTGGTTACTTCCTAGTGGTCGCCTGCCTTACAACCCTGCGGAGATTTTGGAATTAAAAAAGATGTCAGAGTTGATTGAAGAATTAAAGATGAGGTTTGATGTTATCCTTTTTGATTCTCCACCGGTTCTTCCGGTTACTGACGCAAGTCTTCTGGCACCTAAGGTGGATTGCGTAGTTATTGTTTATGAAATCGGCAAAACCAGCAGAGAGGCGCTTCAGCGTACAAAGATACAATTAGAATCAGTAGGAGCAAGGATCTCGGGAGTGGTCTTAAATAATACCCGGCCGCAAACTGAAGCGATATCCACTTATCCTTATTATTATCACTATAAGTACAGGTATTACGGTAAAGAAGAGAAAGGCAAGGGAAGCAGGGCATAGAAAAGGATAAGTTTAAAAATCTAACATTCACATTCAGTATAAGAATAATAAAGAAGAGGGGGATTCCCTCTTTTTTAATTTAGGAGATGCGAGTTATATTCTTTGTTTTTCTTTTAACCTTATTTACTTTTATAGTCAGTTTTGTTTTGAAAAATATCAGAAAAACTATCAGAGATCTTTTCTTGGCTATTTTAATCTCAGGGTTAGCAGTTATTATTTTAGCTTTTTTCTTCGCCAACTATCAAAGATTTGATGCTATAGTTATAATATTTTTATTGTTTATCACTGTAACCTTGGGGTTATATCTAAGTACCCGTAGATATGGATGATACAAAATTGCTAAATATCAAAAGCGGTCAGACAATCACAGGAGTTATAGCCTTTTTATTTTCTATTTTGGCTATAGGCTTTATTGCAGTATATGGCTTACCAGGCAGACTTTCCTTTGTTTTTGTTTTGGCTTGTCTTGCCCTTTTACTTTCTATAATTAAGACTGATTTTGCATTAATCGTATTAATATTTTCCATGCTACTTTCTCCTGAGTTGAGAGTAGGCCAGATTACCGGACGTCAGGTAGTAATACGCGCAGATGATATTATGCTTTTCATTGTATTTTTTGGCTGGCTGGCAAAGATGGCTATTTATAAAGAATTGGGCTTGCTTAGAACCTCTGCACTTAATACACCCATATTGACTTATATATCTATATGTATAATATCTTCTCTTATTGGCATATCAAGAGGCCAGATAAACCTCAAGGAGACTGTATTCTATATCTTGAAGTATTTTGAGTATTTTCTTCTGTTTTTTATGGTGACCAACAATATAAAAGATACAAGACAGATAAAAATTTTTATATATGCACTCATCTCGGTTTGTTTTATCATCGGTCTGTATGCCTGGCAATTGCACCTTTTGGGCGTTACGAGAGTTACTGCTCCATTTGAGGGAGAGGCAGGAGAGGCAAATACATTAGCAGGATATCTCCTTTTGATGATGGCTACAATAGGTGGTTTGATTATACATTCCTCTTATAAACTGCGTCTTTTACTGTTGGGGTTACTAGTATTTATTATTCCTCCATTTTTATTTACTCTTTCCCGAGGAGCTTGGTTTGCGTTCATACCGATGTATTTGAGTTTTTTGATTATCTCAAAAAGGGCAAAGATAGCTCTTTTATTTATATTGATAATAGCGGTGTTAATTCTTCCCTGGAGTTTACCTGGATTTGTAAAGACGCGGATAAAGTATACGTTTGTGCCTGGTAAGACTTATAATATCTACGGCAAGAGCATCACCTTTGATGAATCTACTATTAGACGAGTTGAATCTTGGAGTTACGCCTTTAAAAAATGGCAGAAGAGACCCATTTTGGGTTATGGGGTGCCAGCAGGTATTGTTACGGATAATCAGTATGGCCGCGTGTTAAGGGAAACTGGCATCGTGGGATTTATGGCTTTTGTTTGGCTTATGATGATGATATTCAGAGTAGCCTATTACGCGTACAGATTTTCAGGAGATGATTTTAGCAGGGGCATAGCCTTGGGGTTTCTTTGTGGGTTTATTGGTCTGTTGGTGCATGGGTTAAGTTCCGAGGTGTTCATTATCATTCGCATTATGGAGCCATTCTGGTTTTTGGCAGCCATAGTGAGCAGGTTGCCCGAGGTCAGTGTCTCTGGAGCAAAAGATACCTCCATACTGTTTAAATACTAGACAATACATGAATACCGAATTTGATTTTAAAAACCAGATGACTGAAGGAATAAGATGGTTAGGCTTAGGACAGGTATTCGGTTATATTGTTCAGTTCTTTGTCTGGGTGGCATTAGCCCGAATTCTTACTCCTGAGGAGTTTGGTGTTTTAGGTATAGCCTTAGTAGTGATGAATTTTGTCTTGATTTTTAATGAATTAGGAATGGTTTCAGCCATTATACAAAGAAGAGAAATCAGTTTAAGACATACTAGTACTGCCTTTTGGATTTGTATTAT
>JAMWDE010000016.1 GCA_023818905.1 Candidatus Omnitrophota bacterium
GGAAGAAAGCTAAGATTTAAAAAGATAGGGAGCTTTAAAAACCAAAAAGAAAATTCTTTAAAAGAATTCTTAAAAGGTGACATTTCTATTTTGCAAAAAAGATGACATTTTTATGTTGCAACAACATATTAAAGAAAAGACTTGCTTTTTATATTTCTCATTTATATAATGTCTTATATAGCTTAAAGGAGGCAAAGATGAAATTTAGTAAGGGTTTCCTCTTGACCTTATTGATACTATTCTTGTTAGGTATTGCCTTATATTTTGCAGTGCAGTTTATTTTTGTAAAAAGAGAAAATGTTAATCTTGTCAGCAATGTAGAATCGCTTCAAAGCCAACTAGAGATTTTGGATAAGCAACAAGAAAATATCTTGCAAGAATTGCAGCAACAGAAGCAGATAAACCAGAAACTTAACCAGGACAACCAAAGCCTTAAAGATAGCCTTAAATTTGCAGAAGAGAGATTGCTTAAACTCGAATCAGATATCAGTCAAGCCCAGATGACCATTGAAGAGCTTAACACCAGGATATCTATGCTGAAGACTGAAAATATTGCCCTCAAAGAGACTGCTGATAAGCTTAAGGCGCGTCTGAGTTCACTTCCTGAGCTAAAAAAGGCCATCAAAGAGGTTAAATATAATATTTTCTGTGCAAAGGTAGAGATACGAAAGAGGCTTAACCAGCAAGGGCTTCAGGAAGGCAACCGTGGTTATGTACTGCGAGATGGTAAATCTACCTATAAAACTAAGGTTAAGATAGAGGTAATCCCCGCCCCTTAAAAAATTAAGAATAAGAGTGTTTAAGATATTAGGTGAGATATTCAGAAATAAAATCTTTATGTCTACCTTGTGGGCGTGGATAATTGCCCAATTCTTCAAGGTGATTTTGGGGATTATACGTCAAAAGAGATTTGATTTTCGTTGGTTTGTAGGCACAGGTGGTATGCCTTCTAGTCACGCTGCAGGTGCCTCTTGCTTGGCTACCGCCACAGGTTTTAATTATGGGTTTGATAGTATTTATTTTGCCTTAGCAGCCTCTTTTGCCTTGGTGGTGATGTTTGATGCTCAGGGAGTACGTCGTGCTACAGGTAGGCAAGCTAGGATTTTAAATAAGATAATGGATGATATTTATTGGCGAGGCAGAATTGAAGAGCATCAGTTGAGAGAATTAGTAGGGCATACTCCCATAGAGGTTATCGTAGGAGCTATTTTAGGTGTATTTATTGCTATCCTGGCTAACTTTAATGTAGCAAGATGAATAGAAAGAACCTATTAATCATAATATTATTTATATTAGCTGTGTTGGTTATAATTTTAGGTACAAGTCTTACCAGGAAGACTGCTAAGATAGACCAGAAAAAAGAATCCCCGATTTCTATTTCTGGTTTTGTCAACCAAGCCAAGGAGCTTGAGGCAAAAGCAGATTTTATTGGCGCAAAATCTATCTATCAGAGATTGATAAGTGAATTTCCCAGCTCCCCTGAAGTTATCAACTGGCAGAAGGATATAGAGAATCTTAATATCAAATTGTTATTTTCGCCTACTCTTACCCCTCATAGTGTTTACTACCAGATAAAACCCGGGGATACGTTATATAAGATCGCCAAGAAGTTTAAGACTACTGTAGATTTAATTATGAAGAGCAATGGATTAAGTAGTAATAAGATTATACCTGGCAGAAAGATTAAGGTCTGGATTGCACCTTTTAATATCGTAATAGATAAATCCCAGAATACCCTTATCTTAAAGGCCCAGGAAGAGGTTATTAAGACCTACACAGTAGCCACAGGTGTAAACAATTCTACCCCCACCGGAACATTTAAGATTAAAGATAAACTCTTAAATCCTACCTGGTTTAAGGTAGGCGCAGTTGTTCCGCCTGATAGTCCCGAGAATATTTTAGGTTCACGTTGGTTGGGATTTGACCTGCCTGGATATGGAATTCACGGAACAACCGAACCTCAAAGCTTAGGTAAACAGACCACTAAAGGTTGCGTGCGTATGTCCAATTCCGATATAGAAGAATTATATACCATTATCCCCGAGGGAACAGAAGTGACTATCATTGATTAGTTTCCATACCGTAAGACCATACATTAATATATTAAAAACCGAAGTAAGATAAGATAACCGATGAATGGTTTAGATTTTGAAAAACCTATTATAGAGTTAGAAAAGAAAATTCAGGAATTGAAGGGCTTTATTTCCGAGAGAAAGATAGACCTGTCCTCTGAGGTAAAGCGTCTAGAGGAGAAATTAGAACGTCTTAAGAAGGATACCTATGGGAATCTGACTGCTTGGCAGAGGGTGCAGATTGCACGGCATCCACAGCGCCCCTACACCCTTGACTATATAAATCTGATTATGTCTGATTTTATAGAGTTGCACGGAGATCGTCTCTTTGGCGATGACAAGGCTATTGTAGCCGGTCTTGCTAGATTAGATAACGAGAAATTAGTAGTGATTGGTCACCAGAAAGGTAGAGACACCAAAGAAAACCTGATGCGTAATTTTGGCTGTGCCCATCCTGAAGGCTATCGTAAGGCATTAAGAGCAATGCAATTAGCAGAAAAGTTTGATTTACCTATTTTGATATTCATTGATACTCCTGGCGCCTATCCAGGCATAGGTGCAGAGGAACGTGGTCAGGCCCAAGCAATTGCCCTTAATTTAAGAGAGATGTCCCGCATATCTTCTCCTATTATTGCCATCGTTATTGGAGAGGGGGGCTCAGGTGGTGCATTGGGCATTGGAGTGGCAGACCGCATTTTCGTTTTAGAGAATGCTTACTATTCGGTAATTTCACCCGAAGGTTGCGCAGCTATACTCTGGAAGGATGGTTCCAAGGCAGAAGAGGCAGCAGAGGTACTTAAAATGACTGCCCAGGATTTGTTGAAATTAGATATTATTGATGAGATAGTTCCTGAACCTTTAGGAGGAGCACATCGTAACCCCCAGGTAGTAGCACAGAATATAAAAGATTGTGTAACCCGTAATCTGAATGAATTGAAGGGTTACTCTAAGCAGCAACTCCTTGAATTGAGATACAAAAAGTTTCGAAAGATAGGCAGCTTTACTTAATCTAAAAATGCTTGAATAGAAGAGGCATTGTTTGAAGTATTCCGTTAAGACCTCTACGTTACTGCTTCTAGACTTAGATGCGGCAGAAATGTAACCTTGGTGCGAGATATACTTTCAAAATCTCTCTAAGGTTAATTTAAGATAAGGCTTAAAGCTATATTTTAATTTTATTGTCCCGTTGGCATAATCTCAAGATGACAGTGTTAAAAAATGTTTGAACAGGAGATAATATTATTGGGTTTACTTAAAGAACGCCCAAGGCATGGCTACGAGATAAAGAAACAGATAAAACAGCTACTTTTCTTATTTGCAGGGGTTGATTTAAAGTCTATATACTATCCTTTGAGAGTATTAGAGAATAAAGGTTTGGTAGAAAAACGGATGATGAAATCTGGCAGGAGGCCCACGCGTTATATCTATAGATTGACCCCCAAAGGAGAAATGCGCTTTCAGGATTTGCTTACCCATAGTTTTCTGAGTTTTAAACGCCCTCAATTTAGTTTGGACCTAAGTTTATACTTTTTGCGGTATGTGCAACCCAAAATTGCCAAACGCCGATTGCGCGCACGCGTACTTATTTTAAAAAAACTTTTAAGAGAACTTAGGCAGACAGCGAATTCATTAAGACAAAAGAAGGCATATGCCTTAGTTCTTATCTCAGAGCACAATCTCCGTATGATAGAAGCAGAGATCCGTTTTCTTCTAAGTCTTATTCAAAAGCCTGAATTTTTTAAGAAGTAAAAGTACTAAGACACAGATTTAGAGATGGAGATTGATTTTTGGGAATCGGTGATATATGGATTGACCAGGATTCCTATGAAAGCAGTGTTAGGTGTATTTTCTTTAGTCAGTATAAACATAGGAGCATTCTTTGTGGTAAGACCGACTACTGCTATAAAACTACAGATTAAATTTTATGAGAAGATAAACTGGAAGATATCTCCTGTGTCTATGCAGAAAGAGGTCCGCAATACCCGTATTATGGGATTTATCCTGATAGTTGTATCGGTAATAACACTAATCTTAGTATTGTCTTAAAAATCTCCTTTTATAACCTACCCAGAATACTATTCTCATCTAATAAACACGATTGATGATTTCTCTTGACATTTTATATCTTTACAAGTTATACTTAATATGGTTGATAATTAATTATATTAAATATTAATTATATTAACTATGTCAAAGATATCTCTTCCAGAGTTCGCCGATAAGGTCAATAGAATTATGCCCCTGATAGCCAGAGAGTTCCTTAAGAAACAGGCCCAGGAACTATTCAAGGGTAAAATTACCCTATCTCAACTTTTTATCTTGGATTATTTATATAAGGAAGGCTATGCCCGTATGACAGACCTGGCGCATTTTATGGAGGTTAGCACTGCAGCTATGACTGGTCTGGTAGATAGATTGGTGCGCGATGGGTATGTCTATCGGATATTTGAACCTCGGGACAGAAGGATTATCAAGGTGGGACTTACTGCCAAAGGTAATGCGTTGGTAGAAAGGATAGACCAACAGAAAAAACATATGATTATGGAAATATTTGGCAGGATTTCCCAGATTGAGCGTAGCCAATACCTAAATATACTCACCCATATATACGAGATTCTAACCAAGAAAAAAAAGCCCTAAAAGAGAAAGTAAAATGAAAGAGGAGATTTTGTTTTTTATTATCTTAATACCTATAATATGTGGTTCTGTTAGGGCTGAAGAGATTAATCTGACCTTGGATGAAGCGATATCAGTTGCCTTAAGGGATAACCGGGAGGTTCTTCTTAGGAGTCAAGACCTTAAGAAGGCCAAGGCAAGACTTGCTGAGGCAGGTTCTACGCTACTACCCAATTTGAGTTTCAGTGGCAACCTTACTGAGACCAGGGGCTATTACGGTAAAGATCTAACTCAGGCAGCTACACAGTTCAGTCTAAAGCAGACCCTCTATAAAGGAGGCAGTCTCATTAATAGCATAAGACAATCAAAATACAACCTTGAGATTGTGCAGATCATACTTGACAGAGTAAAATTAGAACTTGCTTTGAATGTGAGAAAGGCATTCTACACCCTAATTCTGGCGCAAGAATTCCAGCATTTAAATAAAGAGATTTTGGATAATATAGAAGCCCATCTGGTTACGCTCCAAAAGCGTTATCTAAATGGACAGGTCTCTGAATCCGAGATTTTAAAGATCAAGAGTTCACAAGCCCGTATACAGCAAGTGTATGAGGCATCTTTGAATCAGATAGAGGCAGTGCAACAACTCCTGAAGAATCTACTCTATTTAGATGAAGAGGTGATAATAAGACCTGAAGGTAGTCTTAGCTATGACATAAAAGAGATTGCTTATGAAGAGGCGTTCTTAAAGGCAATGCAGTTAAGGCCAGAGATAAAGCAGTACGAAACCCAAATCAAGTTAGCCGAGATATCCAAAGAGATAACCAAATCAGCAGGTCGCCCTAATGTGTATGCCTCTTGGGATTATTATAGTCGGTCTCACACCGCAGGGCTGAGCGGGATAACTAAAGGCTGGAATGATTATAATGCCATTAGTTTAGTTTTTTCTTGGCCGATATTCGACGGTTGGACAACCCAGCATAAACTAGAGCAGGCAATAGCAGACCTCAAGTCAGCGCAACTGTTAAAGGAGAAAGTGGTTAAGGATATTACCTTAGAGTTAAAGGAAGCATATTTAGACCTAAAGGAGGCTATCTTAAAAATCAAATCTACTCAGGTAGAAGTAGAGTTATACAAAGATAACCTTAGGACAGTAGAAGAGAAATACAAACAGGGCATAGCCAGCTCTTTGGATTTGGATGATGCATCTTTGAGTTATAAGGCCTCTTTGTTTAATCAGGCCCAGGCTATCTATGACTATCTTTTAGCCGAAGCGCGTTTTAATAAAGCCACTGGAGGAATCTGATGTCAAATCCCAAGTTGCACAGCTCTAAAGATAAGTTTTTGGGTTACGTATTGCTATATTTAATTTTTTGTTTGGTCATGGGGGTTATATTGGGTTGTCAGCAGAAAGAATTGCCCAAGCAGAAAGAGGAGGACATCATTGCGGTTAAAGTCCTAAAGGTAGAACTTAGGGATATCTTTGAATCATTAGAATATGTTGGCAATATCAAGGCAGAAGAAGAGGCCTTGGTTTATCCTAAGGTAAGCGGGAAAATTATTGAGAAGGTCAAGATAGAAGGTCAAGAGATAAGTAAAACCGAATCCATTGTCTATATTGACCGTGATGAGGTAGGACTTGTTTATGAAAAGGCTCCGGTGGAGGCTCCTCTAGATGGGATAGTAGGAAGGGTCTATGTGGATGTTGGTCAACATGTTACCCCCCAGACTCCAATTGCCTTGATATTGAGTATGGACAAGGTAAAGATAGTCTTGGATATACCTGAGAGATATTTAGCCCGTATTGCGCTAGGCCTGAAAGCCAGAATACAGGTTGATTCCTATCCCGAAGAAGAGTTTTGGGGTAAGGTGAATAAGGTTATTCCTGTGGTGGATTTGGCTACGCGCACAGCACCTGTGGAGATAGTTTTGGATAATCCTAAACATCGTCTCAAATCAGGGATGTTTGCACGTGTAGGTTTGATCCTTGAAGAACGCAGGGCAGTTCCTGTTATCTTGAAGGAGTCTATTATTACAAGAGACCAAGATTCCTACGTTTACATTGTGGAGAATAACCGCGCTGTTTTAAAGAAAGTAAGACTGGGGTTGAAGCAGGGTCCGTACTATCAAGTATTGGAGGGCATAAAAGAAAAAGATTTGGTAGTGATTATGGGACAACAGAGACTCACTCCAGGCGCGAAGGTAAAGTTTGAAGAATAATTCAAAAAGGGAGTCCTGACAGTGAATCTTCCAGAATTTGGCATAAAGAGGCCGGTAACTAATCTGATGATTTTTTTAGGGATTCTGGTGGTATCTCTGTATTGCCTTTCCCGTTTAGGCTTAGACCAGATGCCTGAGATAGAACCACCAATCATTAGTGTTATCGCTGCTTATCCTGGCGCCAGCCCAGAAGATGTAGAGGTAAAGGTTACTGAGGTTTTAGAGAATCAACTGGCGACTACTCCTGGCATAGAAAAGATTACCTCCCGTTCCTTTGAAGGTGTCTCAGTCATTAATCTGAAATTTGCCTGGGGTACAAATCTGGATTCTGCTTCCAATGATATCCGTGATCGCATAGAACTTGCCAAACGTTTTCTACCTGATATTCCTGACGAGATGGAGAATCCTTACATATTCAAGTTTAATACGGCAATGATACCTATTTTATTTGTAGGGATCAATGCAAGAGAAAGTTATCCTATACTTTATGATTTGATTGATACCCAGGTAGCCGATGTCTTAAGACAGGTTCCTGGAGTAGGGGCAGTCCAGTTGATTGGCGGCTTAGAAAGACAGATAAATGTTTGGATAGACCGGGCCAAGATTGAAGGTTACGGGTTTTCTATTCTGGATATACAGAATGCCTTAAGACAGGAGAATATCACTCAGCCAGTAGGTAGTTTGAAATCAGGTTTAACTGATTATCTTTTACGCCTGCCCGGAGAATTTGCTTCACCCGATGAAATAAACTTGGTAATTTTAGGTAAACGTGATGGAAAGATGGTTTACTTAAAGGATGTTGCCAGGATAGAGGATAGCTTTAAAGAGGTCACGATGAAGGTCAGACACAATCGTAATCTTGGGTTGATGTTGATGATTCAAAAACAGACCGGAGTAAATACAGTTAAGGTAACAGAAGAAATAAAAAAGACTCTGAAGAGATTACAAGCACGTTTGCCTTCGGATGTGAAGATGTTTATTATCTTTGACAATTCCCAGGACATCATCAATACCCTAAACACCTTAAAGACCGCTATCTTGCAGGCAGTATTCTTTGTGATTCTGGTGGTTTGGTTATTCTTGCGTCAGATAAAGACGAGTTTAGTTGTGACTTTGACCATTCCCTTTTCTTTACTCATTGCCTTTATCTACCTTTTTTTGAGCAAAAAAACCTTAAATGTGATTAGTCTTTCTTCTCTGATCATTGCTTCAGGTATGGTGGTGGATAATGCTATTGTGATTGTAGATAATTTTTGGCGGCATTTAGAGAGAGGTGAGCGTCCACAAGAGGCAGCTATCTTTGGAGCGAGGGAGGTATTTCTAGCTATTTTTGCTTCTACCCTGACTACCGTGGCAGTCTTTTTGCCAATGCTTTTGCTTACTACCAGTGTAATCGGAATTATGTTTGGAGAGTTAGCAGTGATTGTTACAGTTACACTCTTTGCTTCGCTTTTTACTGCCACTACTTTTAGCCCCATGCTCTGTGCAAAGCTCTTCAAAAACTATAAACCTGAAAATGGGCCTAAAAGAAAAAATTGGTTAAAAAGAATATATGAGGCCTCAGAGAGATTCTTTAGGTCTACAGAGGATTTTTATAGTAGTTTATTGGCTTGGTGTCTGAATCATAAAAAGATAGTAATTTTTGGAAGTCTGACAATATTTCTTGTGAGTCTATTTCTTCTACGTTTTATTGGTAATGAGTTTATACCTGAGCAAGACACTGGTGATGTGCGGGCTACAGTAACGCTTGCCTTAGGCACAAGGTTAGAAGAGACAGATAAAGTTGCCCAGAGGATAGAGGATATCCTTGAGAACGAGGTACCTGAGAGGAAGGATATGTTTGTAAGGGTAGGTACCACTCCTTCTATAGGTAGAGCGATGAGCGCAGCTGGAGAGTCCGGTGAACATGTAGTTATGGCAGGGTTAAAACTTCCTTCCAAGACACTGAGAAAGCGTTCTGTGTTTGAGATTGGGCATACTATAAGAGAAAGATTAAAAGATATCCCCGGTGTAATAAAGGTAAATATGACCCTAGGAAACCCTATGGGCAGAATGATTACTGGAATGGCTGGCAAGGCAATACAGGTGGAGATCATTGGACATTCTTTTCTGCAGACCAATGCCTTGGCAGAGAGGATAAGGAATACAATGGAAAAAATACCTGGAGTAGTAGACGTGAGTGTATCTCGCGAGATAAGTCTACCCGAGTTAAGATTGGCTATAGACAGAGAGAAGATGGCAAGTTTGGGATTGAATATGTACACTGTTGCCTCCAGTATTAAGACATTTATTGAGGGCTCGGTAGCTTCCCGTTATCGAGAAAAGGGTCAGACTTATGATATCTATGTGAGGTTAGAGGAGTCTTCGCGCTCCAAGATAGAGGATATTGAGGATCTGACTATAGTATCTCCTGTAACAGGAAAACAGATTAGATTAGCCAACTTTGCCCGTATCTATGATGTAGCAGGTCCGGTGGAAATTGAGCGGGTTAATCGTGAAAGGGTGGTAAGAGTTGAATGTAATGTCTTTGGACGTTCTCCGGGGAAAGTAAGAGAGGATATACAAAAGGCATTAAGCCAAATCCCTCTCCCTTCGGACATAAGGATTAATTTTGGTGGTGAAGCAGAGGAACAAGCAAAGGCATTCAGAGATTTGGGAATCTTGCTTATCCTAGGAGTGATTTTGGTATATATGGTGATGGCTGCTCAATTTGAGTCATTGCTTGACCCTTTTGTGGTAATGTTTTCTGTGCCTTTTACCTTTACTGGAGTTTTTTTGGGTTTTTTCCTTACCAGTACCACCTTAAATATCATCTCATTTTTAGGTATGATTATGCTAATGGGGATTGTGGTAAATAATGTTATTGTTTTGGTAAGTTACATCAACATCTTACGTGCTCGTGGGTACACGATGGTAGAGTCAGTTATCCAGGGGGCTAAAGCGCGTTTAAGGGCTGTGCTTATGACTACCATTACTACCTTGGTGGGGCTTTTACCTATGGCGCTTTCAAAAGGAGAGGGTTCTGAGGTCTGGCGTCCTTTGGGTATTACTATGATTAGCGGTTTGAGCGTTTCTACATTGATCACTATGTTATTTGTTCCTACGCTCTACGCAGTAGTGGAGTCAAGGGTTAGAAAAGGAAAATAAGGATTCACTTTAACAGTAATCATCAAAAGGATTAAATCATGAAAATGGTAATGATTGTGTATAATGAGGCTATAGATACAGAGGTATTGGAAGTTATGAAAATGTGCGGTTTAAGAAATTATACCAAGATTACGGGTGCCTTTGGATGCGGTGATACTTCAGGCGTGCATTTAGGTAATGATATCTGGCCAGGTAGAAACAATATTTTATATATTGCCTGCGAGGAAAAACAAGTCCAAGATATTCTTTCCTGCATAAGACAACTCCGTCAAAGATTAGGCAGAGAAGGAATAAAGGCTTTTATCCTACCCATAGAGGAATTAACCTGACCCACCATATTTGATATCTAATTGTTGATAGTGAGGTTTTGTTGTGTAACCGCAATATAATAATGTCCTAATTGTGCAAAATAGATTTGTCCGCTTTTTAAAGTGCTATAATGCCCTTCCAAAAGGAGAGCATTATGGATCAAAAGGACATTATTATAATGAATCAAAAAGAACTAAAGCGATCACTTATAATTCACAAGCTAATAGATAAAAAGCTAAAGCAAATAGAAGCAGCCCAGATATTAGATTTAAGCACCAGACAGATAAGAAGGATAATTAAAAGGATAAGAGAAGAAGGTGATAAGGGTATAATTCATAGACTAAGAGGTAGACCTTCTCATCGTCTATTTCCTCAAAAACTAAAAGATAAAGTTATTAGTCTTTACAAGAAGAAATACCCTGATTTTGGTCCAACATTAACTACTGAAAAACTCTTTGAACTTAACAAGATCAAAATAAGCAGAGAGACTTTAAGGAAATGGCTAATTGATGAGGGCTTATGGCACAGACAAAGAAAATCCCGAAAACATAGATTTTGGCGGT
>JAMWDE010000017.1 GCA_023818905.1 Candidatus Omnitrophota bacterium
TTTGCCTTGGAAAACAGCTCTTGTTCCATCAAAGTCTCATTTAGTCGCCATCTCCTTCGACATGTATTTCAACAAATGCAAGGGGTCTCGACTAAGCACTTCGGCGATCTCTTTAAAATTAGAAATGTAGGTTCGCATGCCAATCTTGAAAGACTGCACTCTTGGAATGTCAAAGCGTTTATATTCAAGCACTTGTGGAGGCAATTGTGAATGAGCCCGTTTCAACAGTTCTTTGTAATCTGTTTTCATGCTTTGTCAATCCTAGACTAGAATTTAAATAAGGATTATCCAAGCTTAAATAGTTAATGAAATCCGCACTAAACGAAAGTATTTTAATTTGTAGGCTTAAAGAAGCATAGTTTCACTCATAAGAAATGTTGGGAGAAGAGAAATGGGATACATTTATCTTTACACTGGAACAGGAGGCGGAAAAACCACTAACGCTCTTGGCTTAGCTTTGAGATCTGTTGGTCATGGTCGTAGGGTCATAATTATTCAGTTCATGAAATGGTGGAAAAACACTGGCGAATACAAAATCAGAAAGAAGTTGGCGCCAAACTATGAGATTTACCAGTTTGGAAGAAAAGGATGGATTGGCTTAAACAATGTAGGCAAGGAAGACAAAAAACTGGCGAAAAAAGGCTTAGAATTTGCCAGAAAAATAGTTAACAAAAAGAATGATAAACAAAACACACACCAACAGTTGAATTATCACCACTAATTGGGCAACGGTATTTTTTGCGTGAATATCACCAAAGCCAACAGTGGTGCTTGTCACTAAGCTAAAGTACACTGCAGAAATGCCGGATAATCTCTCGCTCAACAAATCAAATCCTATATATATAACTGCAAAATCCAACACCACCTCAAGATAATGTAACAAAAGCAAAAGCATTGAACGCCTGTAAGAAATATCCGCTACGTGGATATCCTCTAAAAAGATTAAATTAAGGATGTGTAATATTGTTTCGCTCAGTAGATATATTACAAACGCAACAATTAAAGGATAACGGTAGAATCCAAAATATAAAATTATTAGAGGAAAGAAAAGTTTAAAAAGATTGTAAAACTCAACGGCAATTTTCCTAGAAATAGCTCCACATCTGCCAAAGATATCTCTTATCAGAAGTAAAGGAAAAATGAATTGAGCTAGGCATAAGAATAAACGGAATAACCTTTCCAGACCATAGGTATTATCGCTCCAGACTTCTTTAAGGTGTCTAATCTGCTGCCGGTAGGCTGATTCTTTTTCTTCGTAAGATAGAGTTTCAAAATTGGCAAATATTTTCAAAAAATTAATCATAAAAACCTTTTACATCTTCTAATTCTCAGGAGCGCTCCAAACGGATTTAGTCTTTGCTGTAGCTATTGTTTTAACTATCCGGAAACCTGTCATTGCCCTGCTCATATTCCGATAATCAAAACCGCGATAGCCATTATCAAAGGAGGATTTATCAGTAACGAAATTTACCTCAAAAGGAGGTCCCATGCCCTTGCGAAAATTGGGGTCGTAGAGATAACAACCACCGCGTACCACGCGTAAAGGTTGAAACTGCTTAAAGAAGGGTAAGTATACATAAAGACTAGGGCCCGGACCTATAGGGTCTATCTGCTCACCAGCACTATAATCATTATACCAATCATTGCACCATTCTGCCACATTACCCGCCATATCGCTAATCCCTAATTTGCTGTCTCCTTTAGGAGAATAACTACCTACAAAAACAGGGCCATTATTGTAACTATTGACATTAGCGTAGGATGCATCGGGATCCTGATTCCCCCAGGGATATCTTCTTGCGTCATTGTATCTAGCAGCGTATTCCCATTCTGCCTCTGTAGGAAGCCGATAGCCAGTCTTTCCGTAAACCTGACAGGACCAATCATCTAAATTATAGAGGGGAGTTAAACCTTCTCTTTCACTAAGCATATTGCAATAGAATGCTGCTCCGTACCAGGTTAATTCTAAAACCGGGAAATTCTCTTTACCGGCTAAGACCTCAAATTTTCCATCTTTAAAAATAATTTGAGAATCCTCATCAGAAACATCCAGGTATTTCTGAGGAGATTTAGATATGCCTCTGGCTTGTATCTTGTCGCCAGAAAGATAATTTTTATCCAAATAGCCTCTGTTTAAGGCATAATTAAGCATATCCGCATATTCTTGGTTGGTTATCTCGTATTTACTGATATAAAAATCATTGGTAAGTGTGACACTATGCACAGGCTTTGCATTTTTGAATTCATCATTTCCCATTTTAAATCTACCCTTGGGAACAAGAACCATCGGTGGGGATTTAAATTCCTCTGCAGATACAGAAAACAAATTCATCCACACAAGTAAAATAAAAATACATAAAGAAATACTTCTCATTTTATCTCCTGGCTTTTTTGTAATGGTTTAATATCCTAACCGACAACCGCTGTGTTTACCATCTTCGCTTTTAGGGAAATTAGCTGCAAAACGCAGGGCAAAACGCAAATATTTAAGCCCTGGACTCGACCAGACTCCACCACGGTTGCCAGCGCCGGCGCCATCACGGCCAGGCCAATCTTCTACATCACTAAAACCATCCGGGTCTAATTTTCCGTCTCCGTGAACTCCCCTAAACTTACGACCAATCTTATGCCCTACAGTAACACACCTCTCCCAAAGATTACCGCTTAATTCCATTACGCCATAAAAAGAGGCACCGTCATTTATCCTTTTGGGCACTCCCTCATGTTGGCTGTTCTCAAAAAGGCCACAGGTTAGCGGTCCTTCATATCCAGGATTATCGGGTTTGGTCTTACCTGCAGCTGCCTCAAAAGGAGCTATACCGCTACCGTAGCCGGCATTCACTATGCCCTTTTTAGGCACCTTCACTTCGTATCCACTACCATCAGGACCATCAAAGGTATCAGGTCTACCTATATCTGTTGTACCCCAAGCAGCCTCATTAGGAACAGGATCTTGGGTTCCCCGACAAGCCTTTTCGTATTCAAGCTCGGTAATCGGTCTTAGGCCTGACCAGTCTGCAAAAGAGGTAATATCTGACCAACTGAGAAAGTTGCAGGCTCTTGCTGGAGCATAGGTATAAAAAACAACTGGCTCAACAGTCCCATTTCCTTTTTTTGCGCAAACTACAGTATTCCGCATCTTCTCCGTATCAGTATTGGTCATTACGTAATAATTGGATATCTCGTCACCTGAAATATCTGATGCAACCTTTTTTTGTTGTTGTGCGCGTGTTAGGCAATTCAAAAAATCCACAAATTGTTGTGTGCTTAGTTCATATTTCATTATCCAGAATGGCTTATATCCCTTAGGAAATTCTTTCGGTATAACGAAAGGGGTATCATCGCGACTACGCTCGTTATCCTGGTCACAATATAGCGCTCCTTCTACCTTATCCACAAGAATCTCATCCTCTGACTGAATCAGATAAGCACCGTTATTTGGATAGGTATAAAAACAGTTATCCGGACCATCAGGACCTTGGGGATCGCCTACATAGTGTTTACCTTGAGGTATATAGACCATCTCTAAACCAAAAACTTTGATCTTTACTTGTGAAACCTCATTATCCAAAACACCATCCTTTGCGTAATCCCAAATAAAAGTAACGTTTTTAGAGGAGATATTTCCTATGCCCTCTGTTCTGAATAGGAATGCACCAGTCTTTTCTTTGGGCACCCATAATCCCATTATAGGATTGTCACCGGCACTAAAAAAAGATGGAGCCTGACTAATATAATTAAAATCAGAATCACTTGCTTCCTTTAAAGACACATGTTCCCAGCTCCTATCAGGGAGTTTAAACTTAACAAAAACCCATACACCATCGCAGTTTAGTTCATTCTTCCAGGCATTATCCCAAGAGATATCAAACTGAATCTTAGCAGTATGTTTAAGCGTATTAAACTCGCTGACATAGTAATTACTTATTTTTAGATGTGCTGCATAAGCATCCCTTAAGAAGATAAGCAAAAACAGCGTTGCGCAAAAAGTAAAAATCCTTCTTTTTTTTACCATCAAGCATTCCCCCTCTTTTATCATCAACTATTCATTTAGTTAAAGACTAATGTGAAACGAACACTTTATCCTCCAAACCGCTCTCTTTTCTTTTCAAAGAGATCATAAAAGATACTAAAGCAGCTATTCCTAATCCTACTGCTAAAAAATTAAATTGCTGCCGAAAAGGGTCTTGGCCAAATATGGCAAAGAAAGAAATTATCTTTAAAAATACGGGTGAGATAAATTGCCCTAAGTAAATGCCTATGCTTAAAACTGCCATTGCCATTGCCCGTAATGGCTCAGGTGTGATCTTGGCTACTCTTAACAACAAAAGAGGCATCAAAACCCCTGAACTAAAACCGATAAAAACTAGCCCTAGAAACACCACTCCTAATGTATCTGCAACTCCAAGGAGACCATAACCGATTGCCATAGAAACAATAGAAACAGTGGCAAAGAAAGAACGGAATAGTCTCATCAAAGGTGCCAGAATAAAACCAATCACCACTCCCACCATAGTCATCGTAGAAAGAAGGTAACCTGCAATTCCAGGTCTAGCTAATCTCTCTCTATATATAACCAGAGTATCTTTTTCCTTTTTTACTATATACTTTATATTTCTATCTGTTATGCTCCAAGCCTGTCTTGGCTCAACAAGCTCAAGCTTTGCCTTGAGAGAAAGGTTTATACCATTTTTTCTGAATGATTCACGCAAAGTATCAGAGACTGTTCCTCTTTCTAAGTGCATACTAAGCTCTTCTTTATTTTGAAACAAAGGGGTAGTACTAGTATACATCTTTCTTTCGCTCTCAATAAACATTGCTAAATTTGTGGGTGCGGCATAAAAAGCGATCATCATCAATACCCCTAAGACGGCGCAGATATATACTCCGAAAGGAAGGCCTAACTTACTATATTGATATTGCTTAGGAATTGGTTTGGTGGGTGTATCGGGTAGCCAGAACAATATCATCAAAAAACTTATCAGCGCTAGACCACACACATAGAATGCATAACGCCAATTTAAGACTGCCAACCAGCCCGAAATAAGCAAAAATATCACGCCTCCAAAATGTGAGACCGAACCAGAATATCCCATCATTTTAGTGCGTTCTTCTTTTTCAAAGAAATCAGCGATAAGACTGGTAGAAAGAGGGATTATCAAGCCTGCTCCTACACCAAACACAGCACGCATAAAAAGGAGCTGTTTTATGTTAGAAGCGAAACCGCCTGCAATTCCAGCAAAAAAGTAAATCAAAAGCCCAATCAAAAGAACGTTCTTTTTCTTTATCCTGCCTACAAGCCAACCTGCCAATAAACTGGAGGGGATGATAAATAAAGATGGTAAGGTAAGTACCAATTTAACTACAGTAATCTCTGTATCTATAAACGCCTGTTTTATCTTTGCTAAAGTAGGAGAGATAGCGGCTGAAGACATCACTGTTAATAAAGATATGGACAGTATACTTAACTTTAAAAGTAATTTTCTCATGAGGTATCCTTTTTGTTTATTCGCCTTACCGGCCTAAAGGGATACCTACCTTCTCTCTTGCCGGCATAATAACCATCATAACCAAACTGAAAATTCACCCCCCAACCAAAGGTATCTGCATAGGTAGTAGAAGCCCAATAGAAGCCTTGAGGAAGCGTCTTTACGTTAGGGAAGAAATCCTTATGGTACCAACAGGAATCCTTGAAGGATAAATCTATTAAAGTGGCTATCTCTTTAATGCTAGGCAAATACCAATCATTGTAGCCGGCCAGATCCAATTCCTGGCAATACCTCATTGCCTCTTCCCAATTTAACTCAGGAGATTCTTCTTTTTTCCACATTAGACCTGTATTCAAATCTGTTACTGTGCCATCGCCATTATCCCTAAAGGCATACTTTTGGGGATCTCCAAAGTTAGGGTTATAGCCTCCCCTTACTGCCCGTACAGGATAACTTAAATGCTTAGGATAACATATGGCACAACCATAGGCGAAATAAATCCCCCAGGCAAATATCTTATCATTTATATTCTCATCCGCACACCAGTAGAATTCCGCCAGGGTATCACTAAAATATTTTTTATCTATTGCCGGAATCATACCGTCGTAGTTAACAATGGTACGCAACTCCTCACGATGCGGTAACCGCCAATCACTAAAACCTGCGTATTTTTGACGGTTTAATTGCTGGATATATATATCTGCCTCCTGCCAGGTATAAGTTCTGGCTATATAGTTTATATCATCTTTATATGGTGATTTTGTCTCCCAGATCAGCCCTGTATTATTGTCCTTTACCATGCGTAGGCCATTATCCCATTCCGCCTTATCCTCAATGGGCTTGGCGTACTCTCTCATCTTAGTAAAGGAAAGTGGATTGATAACATAAGAGCCATCCTGACCAAAGAATCTCTCTCTTTTTTTGGGAATGGCAATAATTTTACCTGTATCATCGTAACACTTCTTTTGCCCAGTGTCAGGAAAAAGGAATATCTTCTTTGTTCTCTGTATAGAATCTTGATTGATATTGCGTACAGCCCGAAAGAGTAATTTGGCATTCTTGCTGGCATAATAACCATCATAACCAAAGCAGAAGTTGGTCACCCAGACATATATACCCTGATAAGGAGTAGAAGAGAAGTAATGTAAAAGCGGAGGCTTCAGACCCTCTGCAGGAAAAAAATCTTTATAATACCACCAGCCATCAGTATAATCTAAGTTTAAGATAGTATTTAATTCCTTTATATTGGGCAGACGCCAATCTTTATATCTTCCTAAACGCATATCCTTACAAGATTTCAAAGCCGAATACCAATCCATGCGTTCATTCTCTGCCTTCTGCCACATAAGTCCGGTTAATCTATCTGTGATTGTTCCATCTTGGTTATCTTGGAATCTTGCAGTCTTAATTTTGCCAAAATCTTTATTATAACCTCCTCTTACAGCCCGTACGCATCGTTTACTTGTAGGCGTACAGCATATGCCACTACCTAAACCAAAGAATATTACCCAAACAAATGGCCTCTGCATGTTATAAGAAACAGAGGTCCAGTAAAAATCACATTGACAGTCAGGAAAATACCAATTATCTATGGCGGGATTTGTGCGACTATAATCCACAATGGAACGCAATTCATCCTTATTAGGTAATCTCCAATCACTAAAACCCGCATACTTTTTTCTGTTAAGTAACTTTACGTATCCCTTTGCTTCTTCCCAGGTATATCTATCTCCCAGATAATTTATATCGGTTTTTTTAGGCGATTTTATCTCCCAGATAAGACCTGTATTGTTGTCTAAGACCATACGGTATCCATCACTGTAGGTTGCTGAATCAGGTAATACCTTTGCTCTATTGCCTAACTTCGTAAAAGACATAGGATTAATTACAAAACAACCGTTTTGCCCCCAAAGTTCATCTTCGGGCGTTAACTCAACTTCTCTTCCTTCTCTATCATAACACTTGATATCACCTGCATCAGGAAGTTTGAATTCTTTAGTTTGCATATCTCTAATCTAACTCCCTTCTTTAAAGACTCGGATATCGGTGATGAATTTGACTTTTGCCTTCTTTAGTTCTCTATGGGTTTTTCTATATCGCTAACTCCAAAGGCAATATGCTTTGTCCCTAATGTTTTGAGATCGGTATCTATATCCCTCCTATATCTTGGCAGTGGTTTATGATCTCTAAACTCGAAAAGTTCAAGGAGCACATCATCTTTCTTTAACAGTGCAATTTTAAACTCCGAAGATTTAATCTCCTCACTGCGCTTAAGAGCAAAAATTCTTTCATAAAAATAATAGACCTCTCTAAATTAGAAACGCTTAAGGCAACATGTGCTAATCTCATTATCTATCACTGCGCCTGACTTCTTAGTAACCTTTTATACCTTTCCTAAGGCAAACGGCGGATACACCTCTGATTCTACTACTACATCGATAAGAGTGGGTCTGTTGGAATCAAGCGCTTTCTTGAATGCTGGCTCAAAATCTTCTAATCTTGTTACCCTAAAACCCTGCGCTCCGCAAGCCTGTGCATACATCACAAAATCTGGATTTTGAAACTGCATAAACGCCTCCTCTCCAAAAAGATTGAGGAGGAATTTTTTAATCACATTGAATTCACCATTGTTAAAGATAACCCAAGTAACTGGAATATTATACTGAACTGCCGTCATCAATTCAAAACCTGCCATCTGGTATGCTCCGTCTCCACAGCCGCAGATAACATATTTGTCCGGAAGAGCACATTTTACGCCGATGGCAGCATCTACATGACTTGCCATCGGTCCGAAACTGCCTGGATTCTGATAGCTCTGATTTTGTGTAAGATGGAGGTAACAGTTGAGCCAGAGCATATGCGAGCCTGCGTCTCCCAAAACAATGGCGTCTTTTGGCAGATTCCTAGACATCTCTTTTACCAACAGGGCAGGATGAATCTTTTTGCCTGAATACTCTATGGGTAAATCATACCAGAATTGCTTGCGAATCTTTTTAGGTAAGATATTTCCTATCTTCTTTGATAGCCTCTCACTGATCTCTAAGATAGCAGGCTTTGCATCGCTGACAATTCCACAATCAGCCTTATAAACCTTATCAATCTCATGCGGATCGATATTGATGTGGATAAGGGTCTTACCTTTATATAAATCTGATTTAAATCCAAAGGTGGCGTTCTGGGCAAAGGAGTTACCTATGGCAACAATTACCCCGGCATCCTCAAAATATCTATTTGCTCCAGGGTCTCCTGATGTACCATAGACTCCCAAGGCCAAAGGATGATTCTCTGATATTATACCCTTGGCATCCATAGTTGTGGCAAAAGGGATCTGGAACCTCTCCAAGAAATCCAGAACTTCCTTTTGGGCATGGCTCCTAATTGTGCCGTATCCAATGAGCGCCATAATCTGCAAACCGTCCCGAATACTCTTGGCTAAGATTTCTACTGCCTGATCTATCTTTTCCTGTTGAGGCAAGACCGGTTTTACCTTTAGTTTAATCTCTCTAAAATTATTCACCTTGGCAATGGTGATATTTTTGGGTACATGAATATGCACTGGTCCTGGTCGCCCTTCATAAGCCAAATTGATTGCCTCTTCTAATATATCGCAGGTTGAATCCGGGTCTTCAATAATCCAGGATTTCTTGGTAGTAGCATTAAACATCTTCGGGCCATCAGGGGTTCTGTTTAGGCCTGTATCTTCGTTAAGCGCACCTTTGCCACGGTCGGGTTTGGAGGTGTAACCCGAGATTGCCAAAACTGGTAAAGAATCAGAATAAGCTACTGCTAGACCAGAAAAAAGATTGAACTCGCCTGGTCCACCAGTAGCAAAACAAACGCCCAACTTGTCAGAAAACATAGAGTAACCGCAAGCCATAAAAGAAGCACCTTGCTCATCACGGATAATAATAGTCTTTATCTGCTTTGATTTCTTTAGAGCCAAAAGCATACTCCCATTTACCTGACCCGTACCACCAAATATATGGTCAACACCAATCAACTCTAGGGTCTTTACAATCGCCTCATTCACATCCATAACTAAACCCCTTTCTGGCTAAACTTACCCACAGCAAACTTAGGAGGCCTTTTGGAAAAAAGTATTCCATCGCAGGCAGCGTTATCTAAGGTATAACCGTCAAAGAAGAGATAGATTCTGTCTTTTGGCACTTTGGTCAATTCAGAAAATATGGTTATATATTTATCAGCCAACACCTCCTTCTGCTCATCAGTAAGTTCTAAGGAATGGATAATAATTGCAGGCATCTTTTCCTCCCCCAGTTTAAAATAAAAAACAATCCGCCCCTCCTACTAAAGGATATAAGGGGGCGGATATGAAAATTATCGGCAATGCCTCTTTGACTTAACCTTCCTCTTAAAGGCCTTCTTTTCTAAATCAGCTAACACCTCTACAATCTTCTGTCCATAGGCAATGGATGATTCTACAGATGTTCCGGTAATAAATGGCCAGTCAAAGACCACCTTTGGTTTAGTGCGGGTAGCTTTCTCATCCGCAATGCATTTGCCTTTTGGTCCTACTGCATCCCTTACAATGTGCTCAAGCGGCCAGAGAAAACCTGGAGTATGCAAACCTGTGGCTCCGCAATTATCTGGCGTAGCTGCGTACAAATCATAGGTAAAATCCCAATCAGGACCGTAAAAATCCCAGGCAGCAGGATGCGCTGCAATCTTTTTACCGTAGATAACACTCTTTTTGGTCTTGGGATTTCTGCAAAATACCAGGGTAGCCACAGAATAACAAAGCGCACCCACGGGTTTATTCTGTTCAAGCGCATCCAGTATCAGTTTATGCACATTATAATTATTACACATATCCAACATTGCACCCAATCCCCCAGTCAAAACCAAGGCGTCATAATCACTCATCCGGGCATCTCTGAATTTTATGGGATGTGCCCACTCCTCACCATCAGTCAATTCTTTGATCCTTCTGCAGACTTCAGGAGGATTAACGTGAAATTTGATAATCGGGTCAAAAAAGTTAGGGTCAACACTAACTGCTAAAGGCAATGGTTTTTTACCAAACCAGGTTGCCAAGGTTACATCATGACCAGCTCCTTTAATAATATCCCAGGGCGCCTGCAATTCCTCCCCCCAGGTTCCAAAGTTTGTGGCACAGATTAAAACCTTAGCCATGTTTACCTCCTTTTTGCTTTGATCTGCTTTTTCATCCAAGGGAAATCTAATTTAACAGGACTGAATATATCAATTGCTTCGGTTTCTCCTACAGCAGTAAACTCATGCGGGGCATCCGGTGGGATAAAATAGGCATCTCCTGGTCCGAGCCTCTTTATCTTATCTCCAATAAGCATCTTAAATCCACCTCTGATAACATAACC
>JAMWDE010000018.1:0-7144 GCA_023818905.1 Candidatus Omnitrophota bacterium
TATCTTAGATAGTCCTTCTCTTTCTCCATCATTATTTCCAAATACACCAGCCCAATCACAATCTAATTTTTTTAACTTGGCTACTGCAAAGGGTGCAACGAAATCTCCAGCATGCAAAACAAACCCTACTCTTTGGCGATTGAAGTACTCTACAGCAGAGTCTATTTTAGGTAGATTATCGTGTGTATCTGAAATTATCCCTATCCTCATTGATTCTGATTGAATATCTCTGATTTGGTAATCACTTCATCTTCCACAAATATAGGCGCATGCGACCTTACCGCCAAGGCAATACTATCAGAAGGCCTGGCGTCAATAATCTTGGTCTTTCCGGATTCGGTCTTTAAGACAATTTTGGCGTGGAAGGTGTTCTCCTCTAATCTATCAATAACGATCTTATCTATCTTTGCCTCTAAATTCTCAATAGTAGAATGCAAAAGGTCATGGGTAAGCGGGCGAGGAGGGACAAAACCACTGATCTTCAGTTTTATTGCTGAGGCTTCATTCAGGCCAATTACAATAGGAAGAATCCTTGCTCCACCCTTTTCTTTCAAGACAATGAGTTGATCATGTCTTTTCTCATCAATCACAATCTTATTAAGCTCCATCTCTACCATAGTAAATTTCCTCCTTGATTAATCGTTTTGTACCTTAGTGTTATTGGACAGGAATAGAATCCTAAGGTAGATGCGTGACGTTAATCTATCTTGACCTGTGTCGTTTGTGTCTTTTCTCTAATATACCTTTGAGTTCTTCCATAAACTGCCCTAAGTCCTTAAATTGCCTATAAACAGAAGCAAATCTCACGTATGCCACATCATCCAGTGCTTTCAGTTTTTCCATCACCATCTCGCCTATCTTTGCCGCAGGAACTTCGCGTTCATATTTCTTGTGAATCTGCCTTTCTACCTGCGTAACAATCTCTGTCATCTTATCCATGCTGATAGGCCTTTTTTCGCAAGCCTTAACAATACCTGCCAAGACTTTCTTACGATCAAATGGCTGACGCCTACCATCCTTCTTTATCACCATTATAGCTAACTCTTCTATATACTCATAGGTGGTAAAACGCTTGCCACATTGCATACATTCGCGCCTGCGCCTGATACTCGAACCTTCCTGTGTGGCACGTGAATCTACCACCTTATCTTCTCTGTAACCACAGTATGGACACTTCATAATTCGATTTCGACGCTTAAACTATTAAACTCAGTATTCCGTTGTACTTCTGTCCTTAAATGTGGGTATCGGCTACAAGTTATTTTGTCCTTACTTTAATCTTGGCTTTTCTCAAGAACTCCTTTGCCAACTCATCAGGATATCCGTCTGCGATAACAATCTCTTTTATCCCTGCATTGATCAACATCTTACTGCAAATAATACAGGGCTGGTTCGTAACATAGAGCGTACTTCCTCTTGTGCTTATGCCATAGAGAGCTGCCTGAAGTAGAACATTCTGCTCTGCATGTAAACCACGACACAACTCATGACGCTGACCAGAAGGAATCTTTAGTTTTTGCCTGATGCAACCTGTCTCAATACAATGTTTCAATCCAGAAGGTGCGCCATTGTAACCTGTAGCCAAAATCTTCTTATCCTTTACCAGTACTGCTCCTACCCTACGCCTAATACAGGTAGCCCTTCTAGAAACCAAATCTGCTACTTCTAAAAAATATTCATCCCAACTTGGACGTTTATATTTATCTTTAGACTTGGACATACTATCTATATTTAAGTTCGGGGTAAAGCGGAAAATGTTTTAGCAATCTTAATACTTGTTTTTTAATCTGTAATAGCCTTTCTGGCTCATCTTTTGCTTTGATGGCCTCATCAATAAACCCTGCAATCTGGCGCATCTGGGGTTCCTTCATCCCACGGGTAGTTACTGCCGGTGTCCCCAAACGTATACCGCTGGTTACCGAAGGGTTCTGAGAATCAAAAGGAATAAGATTTTTATTTACAGTGATACCTGCCTTTTCTAAAATTTGAGATGCCTGTGCGCCATTCACTCCTTTTTCGGTCACATCTACTAGGATTAAATGCGTATCTGTACCACCCGAAATAATCCTAAAGCCATATTTAGATAAAGCAAACGCTAATTCTTTCGCATTATTTACTACCTGATACTGGTAGCGTTTAAATCCTTTGCTCATCGTCTCTTTAAACCCTACTGCCTTGGCAGCAATCACATGCATTAATGGCCCACCCTGTATACCAGGAAATATGTATGAATCTATCTTTTTGGCAAATTCTTTCTTGCAGATAATAAATCCTCCTCTTGGTCCACGCAGGGTCTTGTGAGTAGTAGAGGTAACAAAATCTGCATAGGCAACTGGGGATGGATGCAAGCCTGCAGCTACCAATCCTGCGATATGCGCCATATCCACAAACAGATAGGCACCTACCTTATCGCATATATCTCTAAATGCCTTGAAATCAATGATACGAGGATAGGCTGAGGCTCCAGCCAGAATCATCTTAGGCTTGTGTTTTTTAGCTAAATCCATAATCTGATTATAATCTAATCTCTCAGTTTTCCTGTCTACTCCATAAGTAACAATATTATAAAGCATGCCAGAAAAATTATGGGGGTGACCATGAGTCAGATGTCCACCACAGGCCAAATCCATTGCCAGAACTGTATCGTTTGGCTTCAAGACAGCGAAGTACACTGCCATATTTGCCTGAGTGCCAGAATGTGCCTGAACATTCACGTGTTCAGCGCCAAATAATTTTTTGGCACGGGCGATAGCAAGCGCCTCTACTTCATCCACATTGGTACAACCTCCATACCAACGCGCCTTAGGATAACCCTCTGCATATTTATTAGTCAATACCGAACCTTGCGCCTCTAATACTGCCAAAGAGGCAAAATTCTCCGAAGCAATCAACTCTAAATTTTCCTTTTGTCTCTTTATCTCTCTGATTATAGCCTGATATACTCTCGGATCAATCTTTTTTATATGCTTCACTTATCTGCCTCTCAATCTCTCTTATCTGTTCTAATCTGCGCCTATGTCTTCCACCCAAGAAGGTGGTATTTAGCCAAATATTTAGGATGCGTTTGGCCTGTGCATCTTTTACAAATAGGGCTCCCAAAACCAAAACATTGCTATTGTTGTGCTGACGTGATAACCGAGCTGCCCTTGTATTATAGCATAGGGCGGCACGCACGCCAGGCAACCTATTAGCCACGATAGTGTTACCTATGCCTGTTTTGCAGATGAGTATGCCTTGTCTATATCTACCCTGAGAAATCTGCTTGGCTAAACTGAAGGCATACTGCGGATAATCACAACGCTCCTTAGAGTGAGTACCCAAATCCTTGACGTAAAAACCCTTTTTTTCTAAGTATATCTTAATTTTCTCCTTGAGAGAAAAACCTGCGTGGTCTGAAGCAATCAGTAATCTCTTCATATCAATTCTGCTACCTTCTCTATTGCTTCTTTAATCACAGTAAAGACACTTTCATAGAAAGCCAAAGGCTTGCCAATAGGGTCAGGTATATCTAGATTGTTATCTCTTATTTTAGCAAATTCCTTTAATAAAAACACCCTATTTTTTGCCTGAGGCATCAATTCTACAATTCTATCTTCCTGAAATTTCTCCATCACCAGAATTATGTCAGACTTACCGATCATCGGAGCAGTAACCTTCTGTGAGAAATGGGAACTTACATCCAAGCCTTCTCTCTCCAAAAGTCCTTTTGTTTCGGGAGTCGCTCCTAAGCCAGCTAACATCATAATCCCTGCAGACAAGACCTCCACATCTTGGCGGTTCTTCTCTTTCAATTTCTTCTCCAAAAGCGCCTTTGCCATTACTGAGCGACAGGAGTTGCCAGTACAAACAAAAAGTAGAATCTTCTTGTTAACTATCTCTTCAATATCCTTCCTCTCTATAGCTGATTCGCGCAATATCTGAACAGATGCTTTGGTCAAATCTACCAGTGTTGACTCCTTGCCTAAACGGGTCTGACCTGCATCTATAGCGAAATCTACCAGACCATTAAAATCAGCAATGGCTTCTGAAAAATTCTTTGGTGGAGGTTTTCCTGAAATATTGGCTGAAGGACAAACCACTGGTACCTGCGCTCTGGCAATAACCTTAAAGGCTATCTCGTCATCAGGCAGGCGTATACCTATATTAGCAGGCCCTTTCTTGGATTTAAATATCAAGGTCAACGGCCCTGGCCAAAACCTATCCATCAGTTTGTATCCAGAAACAGGAATATCCTGTGCAAACTCTTCTACGCTTTCTTTCTTATAAATATGTAAAGTAAAGGGCTTGTGTTTTGGCCTGGACTTAATCTGGAACAATCGCTCAATCGCATCTGTATTGAGCATATTGGCGGCTATGCCATAAACTGTCTCTGTAGGGATAATTACCAACCCACCATTTTTGATAATCTCGGCAGCTTCTTTAAGAGAGTTCTCGTCAGGATTTCGTCTATCCAATTTAACAATCTTGGTATGTATCATAATTTTATCTTTGTACTTATAATCTTTCTACGCATCTTCTTTCTTAAGCTAAAAAGTTTCTGCTGTATCCTTTTATCTTTACAAGCCAAGATCTCCAAAGCGAATAAAGCAGCGTTTCTTGCTCCAGATTTTCCTATCGCCATACAAGCTACAGGAATACCTGCAGGCATCTGAACAGTTGACAGCAAAGAATCCAAACCCTTCAAATTTTTGGTTTCTATAGGTATCCCTATAACTGGAGCAATAGTATGAGAAGCGATCACCCCTGCCAAGGCGGCAGCCCCTCCTGCAGCAGCAATAAAAATGTGTGTTCCTTTCTTAGAAAATCTCTCCACATATTCAACTAACTCCTTGGGTGTGCGATGCGCAGATAAAACTCTCACTTCAAAATCAACCCTAAATTCCTTTAAAACATCTATGGCCTCATTTACAATCTCCAAATCAGATTGACTGCCCATAACAATGCTAATAGGTTTAGACATCACTGCCTCCATCTTAATAAGTTAAAGTATAAACTCAGTTATCGCCTTCCTTCCTATATCCCGACGATAATGCATCCCTTCAAACCTGATCTTCTCTACTGCTTGGTAAGTCCTGTCTATTGCAGATCTTATATCTTCTCCTAATCCTGCTACACCCAAAACCCTTCCACCGTCAGTCAGATATCTAACTGTTGACTGCTGAGTGGTAGGTAGTAATCTTTTTGTGCCGGCATGGAAGATTATAATGTCCTTCATCTTAGCTACTTCTTCTAAACCAATTATCTCTTTACCTTTCTCGTACTTACCAGGGTAGCCTCCTGAGGCAACCACTACACAAACACAGGCGCGACCGTCCCAATCCAGATTCTTATACCGCCATAATCTAGACTCAGTGGTAGCAAAAAGGACTTCCGCCAAATCTGATTTTAAACGTGGAAGGATTGCCTGAGTCTCGGGATCACCAAAGCGGACATTAAACTCTAAGACCTTAGGACCTTCTGAAGTAAGCATAATCCCAGCGTACAAGGCGCCTATGTATTCTATGCCCTCCTTTGCTAAACCATCTATTATGCGATAGATAATCTTTTCTAAAACCTCGCCAAATACACCCTCAGTGACTATTGGCGCAGGCGAGTATGCTCCCATGCCACCTGTGTTTGGACCGCGGTCATAATCAAATACCCGCTTGTGGTCCTGACTTGAAGCCAGAGGTATAACCGTCCTTCCGTCTGTGATAGCGATAATAGAGGCCTCCTGTCCTTCTAAACACTCCTCGATAATCAACCGCCTACCTGCCTCACCAAAAATCTGTTCCTCCATTATAGACTTAACTGCCTGATAGGCTTCATCTGGGGTTCTGGCTACAACCACACCCTTACCTTGTGCCAGTCCATCTGCCTTAACTACGCAAGGCGTACCTATCTTTTTAATGTATCTTTTTGCCCCATCAGGTTCATCAAAAACTTTAAAATCTGCAGTAGGAACATTGTATTTTGCCATTAACTCCTTGGCAAATACCTTACTCGCCTCTAAAAAGGAGGCAGATCTACTCGGCCCAAATATCCTTAGCTTATAATTATTGAACTCATCTACAATCCCTTGCGCCAAGGGTGCCTCAGGACCAACTACAGTTAGGTCAACTTTTTCTTTTCTGGCAAAATCCTTCAACCTAGAGATATCCTCTGGTCTTATCTCAATACATTCTGCCTCTTGAGAAATCCCGGCATTTCCTGGTGCACAAAAAATCTTATCTACCAATTTAGATTGCGAGAGCTTCCAAACCAAGGCGTGTTCCCTACCACCTGAACCAACAACTAAGATACGCATCGTTTCTATTTAGGTTGGATTTTAAACTTTAGGTATCTTGGTAATTGCCTCTTTTATCTTCTCTTCAGGATAGGCATAGTCCTTAAGTTTCTGCGAAAGATAGGCATCGTATGCAGATAGATCAAAGTATCCGTGACCACTAAAGTTAAAGACAATTACTTTATCCTGATTATGTTTTGCCTCATCAATAACGCATTTAATTGCATGTGCAGTCTCTGGCGCAGGCAAAATACCTTCAGTCTGCGTAAACAGAACTGCCGCTTCAAAAACCTCTGTCTGAGGATAAGCAGTAGCTTCTATAATCTTATGTTTGACTAAAAGACAAAGTAGTGGAGCATCTCCGTGATAACGCAGACCTCCTGCATGAATTGCTGGCGGAATAAAACTATGACCCAATGTGTACATTTTTAGCAAAGGAGTAAGTCCTACTGTATCACCAAAATCATAGGTATAGATTCCTTTGGTCAAGGTAGGACAAGCTGTAGGCTCAACCGCAATCATCCGAATATCTCTGCCTTTTAATTTATCTGGAATGAATGGAAACACAAATCCACTAAAATTACTTCCTCCACCTACACAACCAATCAAGATATCAGGCTTCTCTCCAATGAGCTCTAACTGCCTCTTTGTTTCTAGACCTACAATAGTCTGGTGTAGAATTACATGGTTCAAAACGCTACCCAAGGAATACTTGGTGTCCTTGTGGGTGGCAGCATCTTCCACTGCCTCAGATATAGCAATCCCTAAAGAGCCAGGCGAATTCGGATCCTGCTCAAGAATAGCCCTACCTGCCTGGGTAAGATTGGTAGGTGAGGGATAAACTTTAGCTTCCCAAGTCTGCATAAGTAATCTCCGGTA
>JAMWDE010000018.1:7154-10769 GCA_023818905.1 Candidatus Omnitrophota bacterium
CCAAATAATTTACAAGCGAAAGCAAGAGCGCTACCCCATTGCCCTGCGCCTGTCTCAGTGCAAATCCGCCTTGTGCCTTCCTTCTTATTATAGTATGCTTGGGCAATCGCAGTGTTGGGTTTATGACTACCGGGTGGACTTAAGGATTCATTTTTAAAATATATACGGCATCTTGTGTTAAGTGTTTTCTCTAAACGGTGCGCGCGATGTAAAGGAGTAGGACGGTATATTCTGTAGGCATCTATAACCTCTGAAGGTATATCTATCCATCTCTGTTGGCTTACCTCTTGTTGAATAAGCCCCATAGGAAATATGGGCGAGAGGTCTTCTGGGCTAACAGGCTTTCCGGTCTTAGGATTTAAAGGTGGTGGTAAGGGTTCGGGTAAATCTGCTACCACATTGTACCATTGTAAAGGCATCTCTTTTTCTGAAAGAGTTATCTTGGTCTGCATTAGATTATGTTTACCTCCTTTCTTCCTTTTATAATCTCACCTATAACCCAGCTACGAAGATCAAATCTAGACAATTCTGACCTTACCAAATTTACTATTTCCGGCCGGACAATTAGAACCATACCAATCCCCATATTAAATGTATGGTACATCTCCTTATCTCCTATACCTGCCTTATTCTGTATAAGACGAAATATGGCAGGAACTCTCCAGCTGCCCTTGTTAATTACTGCATCAAGACTAGCTGGTAATATGCGGGCTATCTTATCATAGAATGCCCCGCCAGTGATGTGGGCAATCCCTGTGATTTTAGCAGCTAATCTGTTAGCCTGGCAAGTCTGTAATAAGTGCAATAGGGGTTTTACATAGATTCGTGTAGGACGAAGTAGCTCCCTATGCATACGCTTTAATTCATTGCGGGATAATACCTTTCTTACTAAAGAAAAGCCATTAGAATGCAGACCGTTAGACTCTAAACCAATGACCATATCACCTACCTTTATATTAGAACCATTAATGATATCGCACTTCTCAACCACTCCTACACAGAATCCTGCTAAATCGTATTCACTAGGACCATACATGCCTGGCATCTGTGCAGTCTCACCACCGATCAAACTACAGCCACTAGACATACAACCTTTATTTATACCTTTTATTATCTCAGTAAGAACCTCTGGATTTAACCTTCCACAGGCAATATAATCCAAAAAGAATAGTGGCCTGGCACCCAAACATAGAATATCATTCACATTCATGGCTACCAGGTCAATGCCTACAGTATCATGTTTATCCATCAACTGCGCAATAATTAATTTTGTACCCACACCATCACAAGAAGATACCAAGACTGGCTCTTTATACTCTTTTTTATTAAACCTAAACAAACTACCAAATCCGCCGATATCCATCAATACTCCAGCAGAAAATGATCTTTTTGCCAACTCCTTTATCTTATGCTTAAAGGCATCTGCCTTAAAAATATCTACCCCTGCCTTTTTATAAGTTATATGGGAACGGTTCTGCATCAATATTAAATTCTACCCAAGCAATTATCCAGTCCTTATCTTATATTGACCTCTGGGCTGCGTTGCTTTTATATTTTTTTATTCAGTTGATTTCCTGTCCAGCAGTACAAACAGAGCTTATCCTTAGGTAACCCTATGGCTTTTACCATATCGTCAAGCTTCTGATAACGTAAACTTGTAACTCCGATATCTCTGGTAATCCAATCTACCATTTTTTTATACTTATTGGAGTCTTCATCCAGATAAGCACTTACATCATCAACATCTCTACCTTCTATTGCTCTTATTGCCCTACGTGCAGCCAGCTCTTTAATGCTACGTGTAGAGTAGTTGAACTTGCAGGGGAACATAAGCGGTGGACAGGCAACCCTCAGATGAATCTCTTTGGCTGCGCATTCTAAAAGTTTCTGTATTGTATAATTCTTCAGCTGTGTGCCTCTTACAATAGAATCATCGCAAAGCACCATACGTTTACCTTCAATAATATCTTTTATAGGAATGAGTTTCATTCTAGCTATAAGGTCCCGTGTCTCTTGAGAAAGAGGTGTATAGCTGCGGTCAAAACCAGGGGTGTATTTCACCAATGGTCTTCTAAAGGGAAATTTTGATTCCATTGCGTAACCAATGGCATGCGTAGTACCAGAATCAGGAATACCTGCCACAAAATCCACCCTGACATCGTCATTCTTTGCCAGAGACCTCCCGCATCTTTCTCTTACCAATTCCACAGTTATCCCTTCATAGCAAGAGGCAGGAAATCCGGTATAAATCCAAAGAAAGGCGCAAATCTGATTGACTGTACTTGAACCTTTTTGTTTTGGCTTTACACCTGATTCGTCTATAACTACAATCTCACCTGGTAGAAGGTACTTTGTGACCTTAAAACCCAAATTACTAAAAGCGGTTGTCTCTGTAGTCACTGCCCAGTCAGTATTACGTTGACCTATAGCCAAAGGGGTGTAACCATATCTGTCCCTGGCAGCATAGATTCCTTCTCTGGTTAATAAAAGTAAGGAGCAGGAGCCTTCTATCTTGGAGAACAGATACTCAATACCTTCAATAATGCTCTTACCTTTAATGATAAGCTTGGCTGCTAACTCAGTTAAATTGATTCTTCCATCGCTTACCTCACTGAAAGACTGACCTTCTTTATAGAGCTGATTTGCCAAATCCTCTGCATTGTCAATAAAACCGTTAGTAACAATAGCAAACGGCCCAAATTTTGAATTTACGCAGATAGGCTGTTCGTCTCTGGCACTGATAACACCAATACCTTTATTGCCCTGCATCTGCTTATAATCGTTGTAGAACTTTGTCTTAAATTGAGAACCTCTTATGTCGTGTATTCTGCGTAACAATTCCCTCCCATAGACAGCCAGGCCTGCAAACTGAGTCCCCAGATGAGAATGATAATCTGTGCCGTAATACAGATCTTGGTTACAATCACCATTGGTAACTACTCCAAAAATTCCACTCATAGTTTAACTCCTCCTGTCTAAAGGTATCTTTTGGCGTACTCTACTCCATTTTTAAAAATTAATAAACCGTCGGGTTGTCTGGGTTTCTTTATACTTTGCCAATGAGGATGCTGAAAGAAATCCATATGTCTTTCAGGATGAGGCATAATACCCAAGATCCTACCCGTCTCATCGCAAATTCCAGCAATGTTATTAACCGAACCATTAGGATTATAGGGATAACCTCTGAGTCTACCCTGCTCATCACAATATTGGAATACTATCTGGGCATTACGCTTCAGTCTTTCAAGGGTCTTTTTATCAGGCGTAATAAATTTACCCTCTCCATGCGCCACTGGCAAATAGATAATATCTGGTAAACCTCTCGTCCATACACACCTAGACTTAGACTGCAAGCTACGGGTTGCAGGTTGCCACCCCTTAAGATAAACCCAACGGTCTTCAAATTTAGCTGAATCATTAATAATCAGACTCACCTCTTGAATTAAATCTCTGTTGCCAGGCAAAAGACCACTCTTCACCAAGACCTGAAAACCATTGCAGATACCTAAAAGAAGCCCCCCTTCTAGGGCAAACTCTTTTATATTCCCAAGAATGGGAGAGAGGGCAGCAATTGCACCACATCTTAAGTAGTCACCAAAGGAGAACCCTCCTGGT
>JAMWDE010000019.1 GCA_023818905.1 Candidatus Omnitrophota bacterium
TGCCTCGGAAATCAAGGTAGGTTGATAACCTGTTTCAGAAGGAACCCTACCTAAAAGCGTGGATATCTCTGCACCTGCCTGGACAAATCTGAAGATATTATCTACAAATAGGAGTACATCCTGATTCTTGCGTTGAATGGATTCAGCCATGGTGATACCAGTCATTGCCACACCAAAACGAGCACCAGGAGGTTCGTTCATCTGTCCAAAAACCAACATTGTCTTGGATAGGACATCGTGTTTTATAAGCTCAAAGTAGAGTTCGTTTCCTTCACGGATGCGCTCACCTACTCCGGTGAATACACAACTTCCCTGGTATTTCTTAACAATATGCTGGATGATCTCTAAGGTCAAGATACTTTTACCTAAGGCTGCTCCTCCTAAGATACCAGTCTTGCTTCCTTTTACTAAAGGGAATAACAGGTCTATAATCTTTATGCCTGTCTCTAAAACCTCAAAGCTCTTACGACTGCTCTTTTTGGTCTTGACTAAACTACCCATCTCTGCTTTCCTTATGGGGATCTTCTCTAAACTCTCTATATCTCCTTTCTGGTCTATAGGTTGGCCTACCACATTGATGATACGACCGTATAAAGTCTCTCCTGCAGGTATCTGGATGGATGTCCCACTAACGTAGGCATCCTGATAGCGCTGAAGATTAATAGTAGAATTTATAGCGATACAACGGGCAATATTACCAGGAAGATGTTCTGCTACTTCCATGATCACCTCTTCACCATAAACGGTCTTGGTAGTGATAACGCTAAAGATATTAGGCACCTCTTCTTCCTTTGCAAACCTAACATCCACTACTGGCCCTTGCACTGCAATTATCTTACCTGTGGTTATTGAAGTAGACATCTGATCCTGTAAAGTTTGCTTTGTTTTTGTAAATCCATCTTCCTATCAAGCTGCATACAACAGTCTGGCAGCAAAGAGTTCGCGCATATTACGGTCAATCAATTCGTGCCTAACTCGAAAATACTCCAAGCGTGTTTTTGTGTCCAATTCCTTTAATTTCTGAGAGCTCTCTTCCAGATGGATATACCGAGCAGCAAACTCTGCCAGACGACTCAAACCAAAAATCTCATAAATTTTCTGTCCCATCCATAAGTACACCAGATACTCCACAGTATCTTGCAGACTTGACTCTAAAATCACATCTATACCTGAAGCAGGCGTGGCATACTCTTTATGAGATGGGGCAAATGGCAAAAAATTAACTACCTCAACCCTCTGAACTGTAAAAGAAATCGGGCGTGGATAGATAACCTTCAGATAACCAAATACTCCTTCTAAGGCCTTAGCAATGAGATAATCCCTTAACTGCATTGCCTGGGCATAACGCTCCTCTTCTTTGATGCCACTAAAAGCCACAAAAGAAACTCCAGATTCTTGAGCATACAGCTTACCCCGCTCACCGATAACAATGAGCTTGCCAGGAATCTTATTTAATTCTAACAGGGCTAGATTTATCACATCTATATTAAGCCCGCCCAGAAGGCCACTATCTGAAGTAATCGCCACCACTGCCTGTGGCTTTGTGCCTGGCTTCAAAAATGGGTGGTCTACCCTTTGTGTATCAATAAATTCAAAAAAACTCTCTATAGCCACAAGGAACTTCTCATAGGTCTTTATCTTTTGCTCTAAGGCTCTATACTGTGAAACTGCAATGGTTTTTAATGCCTCCAATAACGCAGCCAGTCCTTTGTTGAACTCTAGGTCTTTTTTTAGAGCAGAAAGGGTTTTCATTTTTTTAAAAAAATTAAATTAAGCAAACAACTCCTTAAGATAATCCTGTAAGCAGTCCTCCAATCTCTTCTTTAGTTCATCAGTTAAATCATGGGTGCGCCTTACCTCAGAAACAAAATCCGGGCAACGCTTCTGCACAAACGTCAAAATCTCCTCCCTGAATTGTTTTACCTGACCAGAGGATAGATTGTCCAGCATACCCAAATTCAGAGCATACAAATAGATGATCTGCTCTTCTATAGAAACAGGTTTATTTTTCTCCTGCACTATCAACTGGTTTATCGCTTCTCCCCTTTTGAGTCTTGCCTCTGCCTCTCTGGAAAGACCGGTAGTGCGTAACTGTGTCATCTGTAAAAGCTCTTTATACTGCAGATAATCCAATCTTAAGGATTTGCTCAAGGTCTTCATTGCTGGCCACTGCGCCTTGTTGCCGATACGGGAAACAGATAGACCAAAGTCAATTGCCGGCTTAAATCCTTTGTTAAATAAGGGTGTAGAAAAGTAAAGCTGTCCATCAGTCATAGAGATAAGATTGGTAGAGATGTAACCTGTAACATCTCCCTGTAATATCTCTACAATGGGGAAAAAGGTCATTGAACCTCCGCCTAATTCTGGTTTAAGATAACCGGCACGCTCCATTAACTGAGAATGGATGTAAAATATATCTCCCGGATAAGCCTCTCTTCCAGGTGCACGCTCAAGCAGTAAACATATCTGCCGGTATATCCAGGCATGCTTGGTCAAATCGTCAAAAACCGTCAGGACATCTTTGCCATTATACATAAAATACTCGCCCAACATACAGGCAGTGTAAGGAGCCAGATACTGTTCTCCAGTGGAAAGCGAAGCTACGCCGCTGACAATAATTGTATAGTCAAGCGCATTATGCTCTTTTAGTGTATCTATGACCTTCAGGAGACTAGAGTAAGGCTTGCCGATACAACAGTATATACAGATAACGTCTTTGCCTTTCTGATTCAATATAGCATCTATCGCTACTGTGGTTTTGCCGGTAAGTCTGTCACCAATAATCAGTTGGCGTTGTCCCTTAGCAATAGGAATAATAGCGTCCAAAATAAGTGTGCCGGTTTCTAATGTCTCCTTTACTGGCACGCGCTCCATAACCCCTGGAGCAACCCTAAAAACAGGATAGGTCTGCGTTGCCTCTATAGGACCTAAACCATCTAAGGGTTGACACAGACCATTTACCACCCGCCCTAAAAAACCCTCTGAAACAGGTAGATTCAAAGACTCGCCTTTGTTATAAGTCTCATCACCTGCGCGTATAGAGCTGGCGTCTCCCAAAACTAATATCTGAACCTTCTCCTCTGTAAAGCCCATCACCAAACCCAAAATACCATTAGCAAATTCTACAATCTGACCATTCATACAAGAGGGTAGGCCTTTAGCAATCACAATAAACTTTTTTACTGCCTGGACATAACCTATCTCACGTACCTCAAAGGTAGTAGCGGAAGAAATCTTATTAGTATCGGTATTATTCATTATTTTGGGTCTTTAGGGTTTTTGCCTGCTGTTGGATCTTATTTCTTAGGCTACCATCTAAAACCAGACTTCCGATATGAATGACTAGACCTGCAACCACTTTAGGCTCAATCTCTTCTTTTATAGTGAACTCTCTCCCCAAAACATCTCCTATTTTTTTGGAGAGGAGTTTACGCTGTTGTTCGTTCAATGCAAAGGCAGAGGTGATTTTTATCTCTGAGATATCCTGCGGTAGATGCAAACGCTCAATCTGGCCAAAGCCATGTTCGATGAGCTCTTCCACCCACTGGTCATGCGCATCGCGCTTAAATTGTTCTGGCAGGGTATACTGAATCAACTCGCAGGCCTTATCTACTGCTGTCTTGGTAATCCTTTCTTCTATTTCTCTAAGCAGTGCTTGTCTAGATTTATCCGCCTGCTGGATTATCTCTTCACTCTGTGCGCGTGCCTGTTTTATGATATTCTCCTTTTCATCCTGTGCTTCTTTGATTATCTTGTCTTTTAGTTTCTGTGCTTCCTCTTGAGCTTGCTTAAGAAGCTCCTGCGATTTCTGGTTTGCCTCCTGTAGTTGTCTATTTAACTCCTGCTCTTTCTTGGCGTACTCTTGACTCAATTCATCTAAATGCCGCGTAGCAGAAATCACATTTTTATTCATAATCCGTCTTAACATAAGAATCATACCTACAAAGATTATAGCCTGTAAGAATGCTAATGAAAATATAAGCACCTCTAACTCCTTTGTTTATAATTATAACACATTTATATATGAGATTAAATTATAAATAAATCTTACTTTACTTAATTGAACCTTTTTCTTTTGCCCGTGTCTGTTCCATTGCTTTTACTCAACAGTGACAAATAATCACTGCTGACCAAACAGTTGAAAAGAAACCAAGATCGCAATGAGCGCCAAAGCTTGAGCAAAGACTAAAGCAATAATCATTGCAGTAAAAATCTTGGGAGCGCTGGATGGATTTCTACCCAAGGAAAGGATACCGGCAAAACTTGCCACTGCAAATACCGCACAAGGCCCTAAGATAGATAGTCCAAATATTATAATTAAGGCTAAATTACGGCTCATATCTTATTCTTTAACAGTTGCCTATTAACACCTATAAATTGATTTAATCACTGTTCTTCTACGATTATGATTAGTTTATTCTGATTAAACTTAGCGATTCCTCTTCTTATCTGAAAGGCCTGTTCTTCTATAAATAATGGTCCGCTGACTAGGCGAGTCAAGATGCGCTTATGAAAAGGTAGTATCTCAAATACACCTTGCTCTCCTGGTAAAGTAACTGACTTTGCCTTTCCTTCAAAGATAACCTCTTGAGGAGTTAGAACTGTGATATCTAACAGCATGCCTTAGTTTAAGGGTTGCGATGCGCTATTCCTTCTTATCTGTCTGTGCTGTGCCGAATGCAGACTTCTTGGCTGCCAGAAGTTCCTCTTTGGTAATGCGTGACTGACGATGCCAGGTGAAAAATAGCACCGTAGCGAGCAAACCGATAAAGATGATAATCACAAAGATGAGTATCCAGGTCATCGTCTTTGTGGGTAGTTCTCCTTTTATCTTTGTCTTAGCTAACATCTCAGGTGCAGCCGGGCCACCGGCAGTTGCCAGAATCTTCTCCATCTTGGCGATATCCTCCTTGATACGCTCTACTGTCAATATATTCTGGCGATAGATACCGATATGCTGTTCCCGACTCACCGTGTCATCCGTTTGGGTCTTGGCAATCTCTTCTAACCGCAGGTATATAGTATTGGCGATATCCTGCGCCTTCTGATGGTACTCAGTATCTTTTAATTTATTCAATATCGCATCTGTACGTGTCCTCAAATCACCCAATACTTCATCTGAAATAATCCAGATATCCTCTACCTCTACCTCAAAAACTTGCATCTGACCTGGTAATAGCTCAACATCAGGTTTAAAAACATAGTACATTGATTTTTGGGAATCGTATTCCAATTCAAGCCCACCTAAATCTAGGATATCCTTCTGTTTTACCTCCTGGGGTAGATAATTCTTTACCTGCACCCTTTGGGTTCTTACCTTTGAAGGATTAAAGGCAACGATGCGAAATTTAACACTACCTGGCTGTAAAGAAGTGGAGATTATCGGACTATCCATTCCGCCAAACTTATTTTCAAATAATTGCAAAAGTATATCAATAATCTGACTAATGGTATCTGTCTTAGCCCGTACTTCTTTTAAGGTAGGTGATTGACTCAAGGTCTCCTCAAACAATTCGCCAAAATCATATCCCTCACCAGCAAAGAAGGTCTTAAACCAATCAGAGATCTGGTTGATGGTCTGTACAATCTTTGCTGAAGGACCCTCCCTTGAAAGAACCTCAGGTAGCTCATCCACTGATTCCTTTAAATTCTTTAAGGTAAGTGCGATATTTATATTATCCCCGGAAATCAATACAGCCTCTACTGCCTTAATTGCATCCAAGGCCTTCTTGGCTGCGCGCTCTGCCTCAGGAGCAGCTGCTGCCAGACCCGCTACTGTAGTTATACCCATACTCTCTACCATACCTGAACCAGACACCATACCTCCGGTAACATCCTTTTCTGTAATAATAAAAGTGTAGGCCTTACCAGGAGTAAATCTCTCATCTGCCCTAAACTCATAAGTATAAACTCCTTTGACCTTATCATCACTGAGCATCACATCATCCACAATCACCTTGTTATCCCAGCTATAGATATCCAGAACTGGATGCAAATCTTCTGGTCCCTGGCAGGTTATGGTAACTATATCATTACTGAGCGCTGGGTCAGGTGATACCACTGCATTCCAGGAATACCTCTTAGCAGTTGCCTCAAGAGCTTGACCGGCTGCCACTGCAGTCTCAGCACCTTCCTGCAAGCGACTGATGGCCTCATTGGTACGATTCTCAAAGCTGGTTAAGGTATCATTCACTGCAGTAATCATCTCACTGGTCTTCTGTTCAATAATTGCCTTTTGCTCATTCATCTTCTGCTCAATCAATAGTCTCTGGTCATTTAATTTGGTATCTATGAGCGTGGTCTGTATAGCTAATGTTTCCTGAAGTTCCTGGTTTACTTCAGATATTGGTTTATCTAGAACGCTATTAACTGTATCCTGAACCTCCTGGAGTTTTTGGGCTTCTGTGATACTAAATGAATCGGGTGTCTTAAAGTGTGCGTGGCTGGCGTTCTCTATATCGGTAACTACTGTGTAAACCTTACCTGCCTGCAAATCAGTAGGTATCCACTCTGAATGGAAGAACCCAGCAGTATCAGGTTGGGTATCTGTTAATTGCTGCACCAATAAACCGGTTTGTGGGTCATAGATATAAACATCTGCGCGGATACCACCTGAAACTACAAAGCCATCTCTTTCCAACCAGGAACTCACTGATAATTTATCGTCTCGCTCAGGGGTTTTGGGATTATCAGGTTCATAAGCAAAATCAGAATAAGCCCGCCAGATGTGTATAGCAGTTGTCTCCATAAATATTGGCTCCAAATCCTGGTCTCTATCGCACATAAAACTGTACTGTTTATCTCCGTAACCTGTTTTTGTCCATAATGCAGTCCAGAACCCATATGGCAATTCTACGCTTACCGGAGAACCCAAAGGAGCGGAAGGGTTGTTAGGCATAGAGGCAGTCTTCCATTCATCGCCTTTATCAGAGGTTGCGCTTACTACCAACTGTGATAGATGCTCATTAGTCAGCAGATCGCGTACTTGCCAATTGATGGTATAATAATCAATTGTAAAGTAACCCTGCGAGATATCATTCACTGTTACATCTCTTACATCCGAAACCCTTACCTTGACTGTACTAGAGCGGTCATCAGGAATCTCCCAGACAAAAGAATTAGGTGAGGTAGTATTTGTGTAATCAGAGACAATAGTATGGATATCGTTTACAAAATTATCCTTAGAGTATTCAATATTGACCTTGGGTATTGAACCAGAAGTAGTCTCCCAGATAATCTGACGACTCTCACGGGTAACCCAGCGTTCATTGCCATTAGGACTAATAAGATTTAAAATACCTCTTACAATCTTAAATGTACTATCTGATGTATCGTAGGCATAAGGATTGGAAAAACTTATCCTTACCTTAGCAGTATCGGTAGGAACATTTGGCACCTTCCAGATATGACTTCCATCATTAGCTGTGGACTCAACAATAGTTACCGGCGTAACAAAGTCATCTACTGAATATTCTAGCTTGATACTGTCTACCGTACCTACATAACTCCAGGTAATCTCATAATTATCGCCTACAGTAAGCTCTTCTGTAGGACCACCATTAGGAGTAAGGATGGTAAATTTAGGAATTATCTTGGCATTGGCATCAGATTCATCGTTAGCCCGCGAATCAGCTAAATCGCTTACTCTTATCTTAAACTCTGAGGTAACATTATCTGTGACACGCCAAGTATATAGGCCATCATTATCTGTAATAGTCAAAGGTAGATAAGATGCGCCACTGTTAGTAGAATACTCAATCTTTACCTGTGGCACGTAAGCGATGTTACTGGTGCAAGTCCAGGTAATATTCTGGTCGCTATTTACCTCCCAAACATCAGAAGGCCCGTTGTGTGAATTAACTGTAAAGCCAGTGATAATCCTAAAGAAATGATCAGAGACATCATTTGCCTCTGCATCATTCGGATCGGAAATACGAACCTTAACTGTATTAGAGATAATATTTACATATTCACCGCCACCTGCGTCAAATGAATCAGGTATAATCCATTCAAATAAACCTGTATTGGGGACAACACCGATGGTGTGTCTATCTGCGTTGAAGTTTCCTGTAGGGTCGCGGCTATACTCTAATTTCACATTAGCAAGGTCACCTAAAGCAATCCAGGTTATATTATTTTTTCTACCCACCACCAAATCTTGAGGATAATCAGGGTCACCTGACTGCCGGCCATTCGGCTCAATAATTGTAAAATCAGCGCGAATAAAGAAATCATAGTTGGATTCATCAAATGAATCTGGGCTACTAGGATTATCAGTAGCTGGCATTACGCGGATTTTGGCATTCTTGGATACTGTAGGAGGAACTGTCCAAGATTCACTACCATCATTAGGCGTAGATAACTTGATGTTATAAGGATAGGTTTGACCTCCATCTATGGAATAGTCAATTCTAACATTAGGTACTTGGGAACTAGTACAACTCCAGGTAATGGTAGTACTTGAGGCGACCTTTAAAGATTCACCACCATTAGGATATGTAACTGTGAACCCAGGAATAATCTTAAATGTGCCAGCTAAGGTATCAGTTACCGCAGGATAACCTACCGCAGTGATACGAACCTTTGCTACATCGGTTAAGGTATCAGGTACATTCCAGGCAAATGTACCAGTATTGGGTATCTCTAAATCTTGACCTGTTGGATCAGTGGGGTCAGGTATGTAATGCCAGATTGTTCCATCAAAGTATTCTAAGTACACATTTTGTATAGAAGAGCTGTTACGTAACCATGTAATAGGCTTGGCTGTTCCGCCTACTGTCCACTTCTCTCCTCCTGCAGGAGAGGTGAGTTTCAAATCACCCACAATAGTAAATGGTTCTGATTCTAAGAAAGTTTCAGGGTCTGCACTATCCTCAATGCGAATCTTAACTGTATTAGCCACTGCATCTGGAACTGTCCAAGAGTAAGAACCACCTAATCCTCCATCAGGAATCGGCCCTTGGGTATTAATCAGAGTCCAGGGAGCTGTCCCCGTCTTAGAATAATAGAGATTCACTGAAGGCACCACACCTTGTGTTCCCCAAATAATATTCTGTTGAGGATTGTTGATTTCTCCTTGAGTAACCTTCCAAATAGTGGTGCTGGTAGGCGCCACAAATGAAAAGCTACCTACAATCTTAAAAGTGGAAGACAACGCAGGCTCAGTGCCGCTATCTGTGATGACATCGCTAATACGTACAACGGCGTTGGGCGTAACTGTAGCAGGAATGAGCCAATCCTTTTCTCCTAATGATGCAATTACGGAATCTGCAATTGCCGGAGTAACCCAGCTTTGACCACCGTTGATAGAATATTCTAATTTCACATTGGCTATAGAACCTAAAAGATGCCATTTTATCTTCTGATTTGTGCCTACTCCCCAACGTGAAGAACTGGTTGGCTCATCCACAAATATAGTACCAGCTATCTTTATCTTAGGCGAAGTAGCTACTGCATCCTGATCAGTAGAATCCTTGATCCTTACATAAACATCCTTAGAAATTTCATTAGGTATGGGCCAGTTAAAGGTGCCATTATTAATTATACCCGTAGCAGGATTATTACCGATATCCCTTACTGGCTGCCAGGTAAATCCATTATTGGTAGAATACTCAATATCTACGTTATTGACTGTTCCAAATGTATTCCAACGCAAAACCACAGTCTCGCCTACCTTAAATACCTGTCCTGCGGTATTAGGATTCTCCCACTCAAAACCAGCGCGAATAGTAAATGGAAGGGTAATGGTATAGACATTGTTCGGGTCACTCAAGTTAGTCACCTTAACCCTTGCACCATTAAGGATCTTAGCATCAGGAATACGCCAGTTAAAAGAGGTGCCTGAAACGCTGGAAGCAGGATTTCCTATAGGAAGCGTATCATCCAAACAGTACTGATAAGGACCTCCTGCGATAGAATACTCTATCTTAACTGTGGGAATAGTGCCATGTTTTGTAAACTGGATGGGATGGACACTGCCGATAAGCCAAATTTCACCGCCTACAGGAGAATTTATATCAATCTTGCCGCGAATCTCAAAATTGTCATCTGAAATATCAGAGATAGTGGAGTTTCCTGGCGCAGGGTCAGAGATTCTTACTTTTACAGTGTTACCAATTGCATCAGGGATCTGCCAGTCATAGCTTAGGTCAGCAGCATTAACCGTAGTGATAGTTGTAGTCTGAGTCTCGTTAAGAAAACCGTTGGTTGAATACTCTAATTTTGCCTGAGAGATGGTTCCGTGTTTCTCCCAAGTTATAGCAGTAGTTCCATCCACCTCATAATAAACCCCTGAGCCACCGTTGGGACTTAAAAGTTTGAATCTGCCAGCAATCTTAAATTGAGGCGAGATATCCTTAACCGCAGAATCAGTATTGTTTGTTATCCTAATCTTTACATTATCGCTAATATTATTAGGGACCTTCCAGGTGAATGTCTGTTCGTGTCCGCTGTTTCCAGCAGGAGGGTTTGCCTCGCTCTGACCTTGAGGCCCTAAAACCGGATAAACCTGCAACTCATCAGCAAAGCCATTGGTAGAATACTCTAATCTCACTGTGCTCATAGTTCCGGTAGGAGTCCATTTAATTTCATAAAGGTCATCTACGCCTAAAACCGAAGGCAGATTAGAATTGTTTAAGGTCAGAACACCTTTTACTTCAAAATTATTGGAGATTGCCGGT
>JAMWDE010000020.1:0-7085 GCA_023818905.1 Candidatus Omnitrophota bacterium
ATATTAAGCGCTCATTAGAAGATAGTGATTCAATACCTATCAGACGTGCAATCTCTAAAAGCTCTGCCTCCTCCTCTAACAACCGCATTGCCTCTTTTCTTAAAAATACAAATTCCTCAGAAATTCTCTCTTTAAGAAAATCTTTCAGATTTTCATGATATAGAGAATAACTCAAAAGCCAATTTATAGCAGGAAAATGTCTGGCATTGGCTAACTTGTCATCTAATCCCCAAAAGACCTTAACCACACGCAAGGTTGCCTGAACCACTGGGTCAGCCAAATCTCCACCCGGTGGTGAAACTGCACCTACAACTGTCAATGCGCCCTCGCGAGGTTGGTTGCCCAAACAAACCACCTTACCTGCCCGCTCATAAAATTCTGCTACGCGTGACGACAGATAAGCAGGATAACCCTCTTCGCCCGGCATCTCCTCCAGACGACCAGAAATCTCTCGTAAGGCCTCAGCCCAACGTGAGGTAGAATCTGCCATAACTGCAACAGAATAACCCATATCCCTAAAGTACTCCGCTATAGTCAAGCCTGTATAGATGGATGCCTCACGTGCAGCTACCGGCATATTAGAGGTATTTGCAATAATTACTGTGCGCTCTAATAAAGGTCTGCCACTATAAGGGTCTTTTAATTCCGGAAAGCTTAAGAGCAGGTCAGCGGTCTCATTGCCTCTCTCACCACAGGCAATATAGACCACTACCTGTGCATCTGACCACTTGGCAAATTCATGCATGATTACTGTCTTACCTGCTCCAAATGGTCCAGGTATACAAGCAGTTCCGCCTTTAGCCACAGGAAACAAGGTATCAATAACCCTCTGTCCTGTAGTAAGTGGCTCATCAGGAGGAAGCTTCTCTTTAATTGGCCGAGGTTTTCTCACCGGCCAGCGCTGTGACATATTAATTTCTTTAATACCCTCAAGGGTCTTAATCCTTGCGACTGTATCCTTTACTGTAAAGTCTCCTTCTTTTATTTCCAGCAATTCTCCAGATATACCCGCAGGAATCATAATCTTGTGTTTTATTAAAGGCGTCTCCTCCACCTCTCCTAATATATCCCCTTCAGAAACCTTCTGGTCGACTTTGAGGCAAGACTTAAAATACCATCTTTTATTGTAGTCTAACCCAGGTATATTCACTCCTCGGGGGATAAAATCTCCATATGTATTCCTCATTACATCTAACGGTCTTTGAATTCCGTCGTATATGGAACCAAGCAATCCTGGCCCTAACTCTACAGTTAAAGGCTCTGCAGTCAAATAAACCGGCTCACCCACACCAATACCTGCGGTCTCCTCATAAACCTGTATATAGGCTAAATCTTTTTTTAATTCTATAATCTCACCAAGCAATCTCTTTTCAGAGACGCGCACAATATCATACATCTTAGCACCAGCACAATCCGAAGCCACCACCAACGGTCCAGATACTTTAATTATTTTGGGTTGCTGTGCCATCTTAAGCTGCCCCCTGTGCCCTTAAGCGTACATTCTTTAAAATAGTCTCTAACAGTTCTGTCTTCCCGCTCTTAGAAAAAGGAATAATTATAGGTAAATTTTGGCCTCCTGAGGAATTGATCTTATCTGTTAGAACCTGATATACCTTATCTTCCATTAGACAGATTGCTACCTTATCATTGAGTAACTTAGCAAATACTGTATTATAATCCTGTGGCCCACATACCGGATAAATCTTAAATCCCAAGACCTTAAGTCCCAAAACCAAATCCTCATCACCTATCACAGCGATTGGATTCTCTAAAAGTGCTTCTTCAGGCATAACTAATATTTAACCTCTCTTTTATAAAATCTCTTGATAGATTATTAAACTTTGCCAGGATGATCATCCTTATCGTATTTAACTCATTGAGTTTGGCAAAGTAATAAGCCAAAACTGGCTCTGGTCCAAGGGGTATGTACTTTGCTGCTTGTAACTTCTGCACGAGAAAATCTTGGATTGCCTTTTCTAAAAAAACAAAGGAATTTAGTCTTTCTATTTTTTGAATTGCCTCTCTTAAATACAAGGCGTAATCAATCAAAAGGTTCTCTGTCCGCACATATTCTAATTGCTTTATAAAAACGGATAAATCTTGATCATAGAGCTTAAAGAAATCCTCTTTTTTGATAAATCCCTCATAAGTCAAACAGGCTTTTAGTTTATCTTCTGGCTCCTTTAATGTATAGAGCCTTAAAAAGGTCTTTATATTATGCATATCTATTAGATACCTAAGGTAATCCTTAAGAAACTGACTGGGATAACCCTGGATTGCCTCCTGCATCTTCTTTAGGTCGTTTGTCTCTAACAAACCTGTGAGTGCTCTATCTAGAATTAATCCTTGAACCATTCCTTTTAATTGGATTATCTGTTGACCCAAGAAATCCTCTAAATCCCGAGGATTACTAATGCCTAAAAGCCTCTCGTCATAAAGACCAGCCTCCACAAATAATCTTAATGCATCTGGCAAATCCGATTCAATTGCCTCTTGAAAGACCTTGTCTTTAATCAAGAATCTCTCTAAACTACGAATCTTGCCTATGGCAAAGACATAATCAAAAAAAGACACAACTTTCTTTCTCATACAAAAAGCACCTTGGCTAATTCGGATTCATATTCGATTCTCAATCTCCTTAAATAAAAATCAATATCCTCCTGAGATTCCTGGATCCTATCGCTAAGGATAACCTGTTTCTTTAGCTTGTCTTTTTGGATGTAAGGTCTTAATCTTTGGAATGCAGCATCCATCAGCTCTCGTTTGGCAGCCAGAATCTTCTTCTTTGCAGAAATCCTTGCATTTACGATAAGCCTATCCTTTTCTGCCAGGGCGAGTCTTTGTTCTCGTTCTATAATCTGCTGGTAGAGTTGACTTGCCTTCTGTTCTGCTTCTTGAATAATCCTTTCTGCCTGCGCTTTTGCCTGTTGGATTATCTGTTGGCTCTCAAAACTGGCCTGTTTAAGAATGTGCTGAATAATAGATTCTAATGACATTAGAGTTTTACTCCTGTCAATAGTAAGAATCCTGCTGCCAGACCCAATATGGCGTATATCTCAACAAATATGGGAAGCACTAATGCCTTGCCTGCCTGTTCAGGCTTTTTGGCTACAATATAAATAGAGGAAACTGCCACTTTACCTTGCCAGACTGCTGAGATACACTCTACCAGACTCACCACTACACAGATACAGAATATCTGTATCCCCTGACTTAAGTTAGGTACAAGTATCTGAGCGGTCAAAAGACTCAATTTGTTAAGTACTAAAAAACCAATGAGAAAGCCGTAGAAACCCTGTGTGCCAGCAATACCTACTAGAGGTATCATCCGACCAAATTTCTCAGGGTCTTCGCTCATTACTCCAGCAGCTGCCTGGCCAGCCAAGGCCACACCCACTGCAGAACCCACACCTGATATAACCATCACTATCACTGCACCTAAGACCGCTAAAATCAAGCCCAAATCCATTTTTCCTCCTTGGTTAAGTTAAGCTGATGTATTTGGTTTCTACTTTAAATGGTCTAAAACTATATCCGCCCGGCTTAAAAAATTTGGAGAAGAATTCCACAAACTGTAGTCTCAAAGGATGCACAAATGCTCCCAAAAGATTCATCAGGAATGCTATGCCATGACCCAAGATAAATATAAGGATAAGCATTAAACTACTGAAGACAGCCTTTAGCCAACTTGCTTTATAAATACCGGGCACAAGAGAAGGAATTATTTGGCTGAATTGGATTGCAATGAGATTTATAGTCTGTGCCATAACCCCAGTAACCAATCCCAATGCCCAAAGGCGACTATAGGAGAGTATATCACTTAAGTAGCCAGAGAAGGCATTATATACATTATATATCCCATAAAATAGCTTGGAACCAATACCTCTTTCTGAACGGCCCTGAGTAAAAACCAGCGTTATGCCACCAGCTAAGACGCAGTATCTAAATAAAACCAGATAGTCTGCCTTAAGAACTTTTAAAAATATCATCCCAAAACCTGTAAGTCCAAATAAAAATGCAAGCAAGGGGACCTGGTCTAAAAAGATATCCCGATAGCGCTTATTCTTTATATTGCCTATGGTAGCTACTACATTTCCAAACCAAACCTGAATTACTCCTAATCCCAGAGCAATCCCTAATAATCTCTGAGGTTGCTCTAAGGGGTCAAACAGAACCAGGCAGTCCTTAAAGCCCTTCAACAAGAAAAATATCTTTCTATCCTGGGCTGCCAAATCTAGTAGATTACCAAACCAACTGCCGGTAAGTGAACCTATAATTATAGTAGATATCCCGCAGAACAACAACAATCTCCAAAACCTAATTCCTTGGGAGCCTAACTTAAATCTTTTTAGCACCCACCAACAGATAAAAACCAACACTAAACCATAACCCGCATCAGACACACAAAGACCAAAATACAAAAAGAAGAAAGGCGCCAGAAATGGCGTAGGGTCTACCTCTGCGTACTTAGGCATACCGTAGATGGAGGTAATAAATTCAAAATGTTGTATAAGCGGGTGGTTTTCTAAGATCCCCGGGATGGCTGTTTGGTCAGTTGGCTCAGAGATACATAAAGCCACATCCTTGAATGCCTCGCTGATTTTTTCTTTTAGCCTATCTACATCCCTTTGTCTTATCCAGCCCATCAAACTGAATGTATAGCGTTGACTGACTAAATTCTTTCCTACCTGTTCTATATCTTTAATATTGGCTAGATAATCGTAGGTTATCATCAGCTTAAACCGATCTTTTGCCAAATCTAAAATGTTATTTCTAATAGAATCTATATTTTGATTAATGTACTGTATCTGTTTCTCTATCTCTTGCAATCTCTGCCTTACAGTTAATCTGTAGGGAGTAAGGCTCACAGGAACAAATTGGTACCTCTTCAGTATCTCCTCTAAATGTATGGCTCCTTCTTTAAGGTAAATCATACAAAGGTATGTTTCTGTCTTATCTTTATAAACCAGCTCAATATACACGCCCAAATCTTGTGTTTCTAATTCTTGGGTCAACGCAAGATAATTACGGTTCTTCATTCTGCCCAAATACACTGCACAGGTGCGACTAAAGGTAATTTCATCTAAAGGTATGCCCAACCCCTGCCAGGGTCGCAGTGTCTGGCATTCCCTAATTAGATTTTCTTTTTGGGCAAAAAACCCATCCAGCTGTTGACGCAGTCTTGATAACTCCTTGATAAACCCTCGATAATCAAAACCGGCGATAATCTCATTTATCTGACTCTCAAATACCCGGGGCTTAAGGTCTACCAGGGACTGAAGAAATCCGGGTCTGTCTCTAAAATTTCCCAGATAAGAAATTGCTTCCTCAATTTCTGAAAGTTGTAAATCAGCTGTGGTTCTTGTGACCACAACAGAAGAAGGCTCCTGCTGCACATTGATTAACTCTACCACTGCCAATCTCTGTAACAATGCTAAGATTTTCTCCCTATCAGACTCTAACCCGATGATCTCTATTTTTTTAACCTTTGCTATAGCCATGGGGATTCTAGCTTTTCCCTTAAAAACTCCACTGCCTTCTCCAGGAGACCAGAGGAGTTCTCTTTTAGCATCCTTATCTGCTGCTCTGTCTGTTCCTCTATGACAGCAACCTGGCAGGATGTTTCTTGTTGTATCTTAATCCTTAACTGCTGGCTGTCCTGATCTGCTTTTTGGCGAGCGCGCTGAATTATACGTTCTCTTTCTAACTCTGCCTCTTGCAGAATCCTCTGGGACTGCCTCTTTGCCTGCTCAATTATCTCTTCGGCTTGTTTTTCTGTTTCTTTGATTTTAGTTAATGCTGTCTTGGCATCCATAATTATACCAATTCCTCAACTGCCTTCAGTGGGTCTTTTGCCTCTAATATGGGTCTGCCTACCACAATAAAATCTGCTCCTGCACTAATAGCCTCATTGGCAGTAGTAAACCTTTTTTGGTCATCTCTTCTTGCACCTTTAGGTCTTATGCCAGGACTGACAATGATAAACTCCTTGCCAAATCTTCTGCGGATATACTGTATTTCTCTGGGCGAACAAACAATTCCATCCAAGCCTTCCTCTTTTGCTATCTGCGCTAAGACCAACACCTCAGTGGTTATTAATCTATTGACCCCTAATTTATTAAGGGTTTTTTTATCCAAGCTTGTGAGAAGGGTTACTCCGATAATAATTGGACTATTCACACCTTTAGCCGCCTCTACAGCTGCTCTTAAGGCTTGGCGACTAGCACCAAAGGTATGGACTGTAAGCATATAAACACCTAAATCCTTGGCCGATTCTACTGCCTTGGATACAGTATTAGGAATATCGCAGAATTTTAAGTCTAAAAATACCTTTGCACCTTTTCTCTGAACCATCTTTACTGCTGCAGGTCCGCAAGCAGTAAACAACTGACTGCCGACTTTAAAAATTTTTACCTGCGGATATAACTTATCTACAAAATATCTTGCCTCTCGCAAACTGTCTACATCTAAGGCAACAATGATTTTATCTTTCAGGTCTGGCATCTTAAAGAGCCGATCAATTTGTTTACTGAGCCTATCCTATGCTCCAACAGATATCTTCTGATACCCTCAATAATCTCTATACTTACCCTGGGGTTAATAAAGTTTGCTGTACCTACTGCTATTGCGCTTGCTCCGGCAATTAAGAATTCTAAGGCACTAAAAGTATCTATTATCCCGCCCATACCAATGAGAGGAATCTTTACCTTCTGATAAACCTCCCAAACCATTCTCACTGCAATTGGCCTTATTGCTGGACCACTTAAACCACCTATAACTGCAGCGAGCATGGGTCTTCTTGATCTCACATCTATACGCATTGCAGTCAATGTGTTTATCAGAGAAATTGCATCACTACCTGCCTTCTGCGCAGCCAAGGCAATCTCAGTAATATCTGTGACGTTAGCAGAAAGCTTGGTGATAAGCGTTTTTTGAGTAAACTTGCGTACTCGCTTTACCAAACTATAAGTTGCCCTTGCGTCCTGAGAGACCAACTTGGCATCTTTTATATTTGGACAAGATATATTTAACTCTATTGCCGCAACTGCCCTTACCTTATCTAACCTCTTAGTCAAAACCACAAA
>JAMWDE010000020.1:7095-10677 GCA_023818905.1 Candidatus Omnitrophota bacterium
TAGGTGAGCCTGTCCTGTTTAGATAGGGGAGTTTCTCTCTCAGAAAGACCTCTATCCCGGGATTCTCTAAACCGATAGAGTTCAGCATGCCAGAAGGTGTCTCGCAGGTACGTGGCGGTGCATTTCCTCGACGAGGATTCAAGGTTATGGTTTTAGTAACAATTGCACCTAATCTACCCAGGGCAAAGAAATCTTTAAATTCTTCGGCATAACCAAAAGTACCCGAGGCAACCATTACCGGATTATCTAACCTGAGTTTGCCTATCTTGGTAGAAAGAATAGGCATATCTATTTACCCATTATCATTTTTAGAGCAATAAAGCCAAGGTAAAAGCCAAATAGTTTCTTAAGCAATGTTTCATTTATCCCTTGCACAAAGTGTGCGCCCAAAAGACCTCCAATCAAGAATCCCGCACAGATGAAACCCGCCATACCCAACTTTACATTACCACTCCAATAGTACCTTAGCGCTGCCAATAGCCCAATAGGTGGAACCATCACTGCCAAGGTTGTGCCCTGCGCCTGATGTTGTGTTAGACCAAATAGGTACACCAACACAGGAATCAGAACTGTGCCTCCGCCGATACCAAACATCCCAGCCAATACACCTGCGATGAGTCCAATAGTAACATATAGTAGTGGTTGCATGCCTTTACCTCCATATAAACTATGAATTTTTAAAAACTTGGCTCAATACACAGAATCTTATATTTCTTAAACTCCTTTAATCCGCCCTGGATAAAACTCAAATTGGTTAGATACTTCATCTTGCACCAGGTGAAAAATTTATTGGTTGGCTCCATACCAATATTCCATTTTACAAACTGAAAGGTAAAATATCCGCTCAGCAATAAGAATACTACCGTAAGCACCTTGAAAATAGGGTTACCTGACCACAGGCTTAATATTAATCCTATCAATGTAAAAAAACCAAAAATATGCATAAGATGAAAATCTCCGATATAAACAAATCCTTTGAAGAAGAAGAGAATCACAAGTCGGGGTTTTTTCTTTAGAAATTGAAAGATTATCTCCAATGCCTTTCTCTTAACATACTTATCAATTAAAGGAGCATGTGCCTGACCATAAGTTACCCAAACCTTCCTCAAAGATTTCAAATCTGCGCGGTGCATATGGTCAACTTTTGCCTTAGGTGCAAAATAGAATTTCCATCCCTTCATACGATGTTGATAGCTTAAATCCATATCCTCACCAGTGGGTCTATCCCAAAACCTTGCTTTTACCTCCTCCATAGCAGACTTACGATAGGCAACATTGCAAGTGCCAAAGAAGTAAGCCCTATGTCCAGCGATATCAGAAGGTAAGGGTTCTTTTGGGAAATCAGGGTAGTAACCCTCTTTTATAAAGCCATAGCGCGGTGAAACCATATTAAATCTAAAGTGCTGACACCAGGCCTCTACTAAATTATTTGGGTCAACCTTTAAGGTAAAAATTTCTCCTCCCACCGCAGCGATCTTATGGTCTCGCTTAAAATGCTTAAGCATTTCATTTATCCAATTCTTATCCGGAGCACAATCTGCGTCGGTAAAAAATAGGAACTCTCCTTTAGCTACCTCCAATGCGCGGTTACGAGCATAACCCGGCGAAGGACAATTAGGAATCTCTACTAATTTAATAAACGAATATTTCTTCTGCCAAGCCTTGATAATCTCCACTGTCTTATCAGTTGAACCGCCATCAGCAATCACCCATTCCCAAGCGTTATGTGGATAGTCTACATTGAGTAGATATTCAAAAGTCTTTTCAATAGTACGCTCAAAATTTTTTACCGGTACAATTATAGAAACAAAAGGTATGTTTGACATTGTGTCCTCCTTTTTACCATATTACATCTTGGGCATCAAATACCGGCCCTTCTTTACAGACCCGTTTATAGCCCTCTTTAGTAGTAACCGCACAACCCAAACACGCACCAAAACCGCAAGCCATATGCTCTTCTAAAGAAACCTGTGCAGGAATTTTATATTTTTTAGAGATAAGGGCAATCTCCCGTAACATAGGCCGGGGACCACAGGCATATACCGTAACCTGTAACTTGGAACTGGTAACTTGTAATAAATCTTTGAGCAGGTCTGTAACCTTGCCTTTATAACCCTTTGAGCCATCATCAGTAGAAACCTTAACCTCGCATCCCAAATCTCTTAATTCCTTTTCACAAAGAATCTGTTTCCTGGTATTTGCTCCAATCAATACTGTTATGGGCTTTAGATTATGCTCTGCAAGTCTTTCTGCCAAAAATAAAAGAGGAGCAATGCCAATTCCTCCTCCTACCAAAACTGACCAGCGATGTCTGGTGTCTGAAAATCGATAATCAAAACCATTTCCCAAAGGACCCAACACATACAGGTCTGTTCCTGGATTCTTTCCAGCTAAAAGCGTAGTGGCTTTGCCCCTTACTTCATAAAGGATCTCTATTAACCCATAGTCCTTAATAATCCGCGATTGATAAGTTTTTCTTTTAGCTAAACCAGATTTTAAAAAATGTATAATCCTATGTATACTAAATGGCCTTCTTAATAGAGGCTCTGTGTTATCGCAAGCCTTAATTTGTAAGAATTGTCCGGGTTGGGCAATCTTGGCAATTGAAGGGCACTGTAATAATATTTTACAATATTTTGGTGCAACTTCAATATTTTTAATTACTTTTGCTTTTATTTGAAAGGCCATATTTTTAAATCACCTTTGGCATTTAGGACAAAAATAGGTTCCCCTACCTGCTAAATCAATCCTTTTGATGGATGTCTTACATACCAAACAAGGCTGACCTTGACGCCCATAGACCTTATGATATTTTGCATAATCTCCGGGCTGACCGGATAACTGCACATATTGGTCTACTGAGGAACCCTTGTATTTTATTGCTTCTGCCAAAGTAGCATGCATCTCCTTAAATAGCAACTCCTTTTCTTTATCTGATAAAGAGGAAGCAGGTCTCAAAGGATGGATACCAGCCCTAAAAAGAGCCTCAGCAGCATAAAGATTCCCAATCCCTGAAATAAAAGTTTGGTCCATAAGCAATGGCTTGATTTTGGTGTTCTTACTTTTTAGCATCTCTTTGAATTGTTTAAGGCTTAAATCAAATGGTTCAGGACCTAATTCTTTGATAAAATCCAAATTTCTCCAATCATCCACTATTCTTAATTCTCCTAAAAGCCTGCGGTCATTGAAATCTAAGAATTTATTATCAGATAATCTAAAACTCACCCGGAAATTCTTAGCATTCCCTGGATAGATAAGCTGACCAGTCAATTTAAGGTGCACCACAAGAAACTTACCCGAAGATAATTCCAAGATCAAAAGCTTGGCCTTTCTCAGCACGCTCTTAATCGTCATATTCTTCAATGCCTTAATAAAGCCTTCTTTGCTTGGTTCTTTGATAACCTTAGGATTATTTACCAGTACCTCTACAATCTTTTTACCCAAAACTAACTTTCCTATGAAAGCTGGATTGCCGGACAAAGAGCCAAAGATATTGGAACGTTGGAGGGCGATGAATTTGTATGCATTACAACGTAAGAAGTTTAAGGGGCGACCAAAGTTTGTGCTGCATGATGGTCCGCC
>JAMWDE010000021.1 GCA_023818905.1 Candidatus Omnitrophota bacterium
ATTAATTAGAAGGCAATATAAAAGGAGGTGTCAAGATGGAACAGTATAATTGCACTAAAGTACATCTACCGCTTATTGGAGAATCGGCGCCAGAGTTTGAAGCGGATACCACACAGGGAAGAATTAAATTTCCCGATGATTACAGAGGAAAATGGGTAATTTTGTTTAGCCACCCTGCGGATTTTACCCCCGTATGCACAACTGAGTTTATGACTTTTGCCTCAATGGAAAAAGAATTTGAGGCGCTAAATTGTAAACTTATCGGCCTTTCTATCGATAGCCACTACAGCCATATTGCCTGGCTAAGAACCATCAAGGAGAAAATAGAATATAAAGGCATGAAAAATATCGAGGTGAATTTTCCCGTGATTGCGGACGTTAAGATGGAGGTCGCTCATAAGTTTGGAATGGTTCAATCTGCCGCAAGCGATGTTAGCCCGGTGCGCGCGGTATTCTTTATTGACCCCCAAGCAAAGGTGCGGGCGATTATTTTTTATCCTGCCTCTTTAGGAAGGAACTTTCAGGAGATTAAAAGAGCGTTGATTGCAATGCAGACCGCTGATGCCTATAAGGTGGCTACTCCTGCGGATTGGCAACCGGGGGATGATGTCATCGTTCCGCCGCCAGGAAGCTGCGGCGCGGCAAAGGAAAGAGTCGAGGGCGCGCAAAGAGAGGGAATTAAATGCCTTGATTGGTTTCTCTGTTTTAAGTCGCTTAAGTTAAAATAGCCATAAATTATAAGTCGCAAAATAATTAAATTAGTGACTATCCCTAATTATTAGAAGCCTTTCTCAACATTTGTTATAAAAAGTTTGGAGGCAAAGGAATGAGAAGGTTTATTTTGTATCTTATCAGATGGCAATTGAGTACCCCCATACTCTGGTTAGTAGTAAGGAATATGGGCACAGGAATATGGGCAACTGTTATAGCAAACTTGATAGGAGGTTCTATATTTTTCTGGGTAGACAAATTTATCTTTACCTCTAAAGCAGTTGAAATGTGGCATTTTAAAGAAAAGGGTATATGTGATGAATGTCAAAAAGAGACAAGCCTCTGGAGATTAGTTTTAGCCCCTAATTATGATAAAAGAGATGCCCCGCCTAAATTTTTATGTCTGGAATGTTCTAAAAAAAAGACAGATAAATTAAGGAGGAAAGGAATAAAGATAAGAGGCAGGAGTGGATAACCTTCCCTTAAAATAGGGGAATGGATTTTCCCGAGTAATAGGGAAAATTTTTGAAGAAGACGCGGGGATAAAGAAGAAATGAAAAGGATATATTTAGACCATGCTGCTACCACCCCAATGAGGCCAGAAGTAATAGAGGAGATGTTGCCTTATTTTAGGGAGAAGTTTGGCAATGCCTCAACCCTTTATTTCTATGGCCGGCAGGCAAAAGAGGCGCTTAATCTTGCCAGAGAACGGGTAGCTTCAGTTATTAATGCCGAGGCGTCTGAGATTGTTTTTACTTCAGGCGGCACAGAGTCAGACAATTTCGCCATCGCAGGGGTAGCCTGGGCTAATCAGAAAAAAGGCAGACATATTATTACTACTTCTATTGAACATCACGCAGTGCTTAATATCTGTAAGTTTTTAGAGAAGAGGGGATTTGAAGTTACCTATTTAACCGTGGATGGCTACGGTCTGGTTAACCCGCAGGATGTTAAAAGAGCGATTCGCAAGGATACGCTTCTTATCTCTGTAATGCACGCCAATAACGAGGTCGGCACTATTGAACCTATAGAGGAGATTGGCGAAATCGCCAAAGAAAAAGGCGTATATTTTCATACCGATGCGGTTCAGACCTTTGGCCATATTCCCATAGATGTAAATAAGTTGAATGTAGATTTACTCTCGGTCTCTGCCCACAAGCTTTATGGACCAAAAGGCGTAGGCTGCCTTTATATCCGAAAGGGCACAAGGATTGCGCCTTTTCTTTACGGCGGAGACCAGGAAGATAAGCGCCGCGGCTCTACTGAGAATGTGGCGGGCATTGTCGGATTTGGCAAGGCAGCAGAATTAGCCAAAGAGGAGATGGAGGAAGAAATAAAAAGACTCATTCCTTTAAGAGACAGATTAATTAAACAGATTTTAGAAAAGATAAAATATAGTCGGCTAAATGGTCATTCCACAAAGAGACTCCCGGGTAATGTGAATATAAGTATAGAATTTGTAGAGGGAGAATCAATGCTGATTCAGCTGGATATGAAAGGCATCTGTGCCTCTTCTGGTTCTGCCTGCACCTCAAGTATCTTAGAGCCTTCCCATGTCTTAACGGCAATGGGCGTACCGGCGGAAGCGGCGTATGGCTCTTTACGTTTTAGCCTGGGAAGAGACAATTCTTCAGAGGACATAGATTATGTCCTTGAGGTTTTGCCGGGAATAGCAGAGAATCTCAGGGCAATGTCGCCTCTGTATCAGGAAAGAAAGAATAAAGAATAATTTATATATTGATATAGTATATATGACAAAGAAAAAAGTCTTATTCCTTTGCACAGGGAATTCTGCAAGAAGCCAGATGGCAGAGGGGTTATTGCGCAATATGGCGGCCGATAAATTTGAGGTGTTCAGCGCCGGTATAAAACCTACCCAGGTTAATCCTCTGGCAATAAAGGTTATGGCAGAGATAGGCGTGGATATCTCCAAGCACAGGTCAAAATCTGCGCTGGAATTTATAGGAGAGAATTTTGATTACGTTATTACTGTTTGCGATAACGCAAAACAAACTTGTCCCGTATTTCCAGGGAATTATGAAAAAGTTCATTGGGATTTAGAAGATCCTGCTATAGCGCAAGGGGCAGAAGAGGAAAAACTTGAAATATTTAAAAAGACAAGAGATAAAATCAAGGAATTTATCTTAGATTTTTTGAAGCAGACTACTGATAGAGTTTGATCTTTCCTTGATTTTCATCAGTAAAATGTGGTTTTTAGATATGAGTTAAATAATGCAATTTTACCGCACAACACCCGCCTCCATGTTTGGTTTCCTCTGATGCCACTACCAGAAAGCTTTGCGTGTGGCACCATTTCCTTCGCAACCGAATAATTCTAATCTTAAAGAGAAAACAGTCTTTTCTCCTTAATAATCCCCTTTTTGTCGTAAGGGCAAGATATCTTTTTGTAAGTAGAATAAAAAATGCCGAGGGAGGGAATCGAACCCCCCACGCCGGCCTTTTCAGGGCCGCGCTCTACCACTGAGCTACCTCGGCTTTGTCGTTCACTACAGGTAATTTTTGGTTTTCAGTAAACAAATAACGCTATCCGGCGCATTCTAATACAGATATTCTGATTCTTTTAAAGCTTGCTTCTTGTAGAAGAAAACCGTCCTTTTTGATATTATCTACTCCTTAAGATACCGTATTTCCACAGATTTTACCATAAATGGCGCAAATATCAAATAAATTGAAAATAAACTAAAAATAGCTGCTTCAGGTAAAAATATAGATGCAACCCAACAGCCACCCAATAAAACTAAAGCTACAATCGCAATAATTACAAAACTAATTGCTATATTTTTTCTAAAAATCTGCCTTATTCCATCCAGATTAAGGTATTTGATTTTAGAGACCATTAAGAACGCCAACAATAAAACGAGCACCAGAAATATATAAGGAGAAGGAAGCCGGGTGTATCTTCTATAAATCAGTATAAAAGAGGCTAAAAAACCTCCGCTTGCAGTAGTGGGTAACCCATAGAAATAACTTGTCAATTCTTCCTTAGGCGTAATATTATATTTTGCTAGACGCATCACACTGCAGGCAAGATAGATAAATAAGGCGATTGTGGCTAACAGATAAAAATCCCGATAGACAAAGATGTAGCCCAATACAGAAGGTGCAATACCAAAAGATACAACATCCACCAAGGAATCCAGCTCCTTGCCAAATTCGTTGTGTAGAGGATTTTTTCTGGCAACTTGCCCATCCAAACCATCAAGCGCAACCGAGATGATTATTGCCCAACTCGCAAAGGTGAAGTGGTTCTCCAAAGAAAAGATTATAGAGACGAATCCAAAAATCAGACTTAAAAAAGTAAGAATATTTGCCACGTAATTAAACATCTCAGAAAATCTGCGTTTAATTATATTAACTCTTTAATTTATCTTACCTGCTCTATAATCTTTACAAAGATATCCTGAGCCAATTCTATATTTGGAAGATGATGTTTACGTGCAGAAATTCTTATCCTCGTAGTTGCGCGGGTCAATCTAATCAGACGAATCCATACCTTGCTTGAATCTGCCTCTAGCTCGATGTACCCCTTTACGCTATCTTGGTTCTTTATTGTTCCACGAATCTTACCTATCATTACAGCCGCATTCCATAGGGTATCGTAAGGCTTATCTGTTTCTCCTTGAATCGTGTCCTTGCTTACTGCATAGGCGCCTAAGGCACCAGCCGCTCCACCTATGATGAGTGCTCCCAAGCAACCCGATAAATTTAATAGAGTAATTAGTAATAGGAACAGAGAAATTATCTTTTTCATTTTATTTCCTTTTTAGAAAAAATCTTACTGAAACAAAAAATAGTAAGTCCCAGTATTATCCCCCACGAAAAAATCAAAAATATCCAGCCATTGATTTTCATCTTAAAAATTATGAGTTGAGCTTTTTGCGTCTCCAAGCAATCTTAACCAAAAGAGCCAATATAGAAAATATTGATAAAAGTCCCCATCGGGTAGCCAGAACAAAGATACGATTCTGCACAGAGACACCTTTCATCATTATTACAGGAAGCCATTCCTGCCAGAACCACATTCCCAATATAAAGAACAAAAATAGAGGAGTAATGTATTTTATAACGAATTTGTAGGTCCGTGGTATCACAAGATCTGCTCCACGATGTATCTCACTCCAGGCGTTCTCCATACCTAGTATCCAGGCAAAAAGTATTGTCTCTACAGTAGCGAACAAGACCAGACAGAATGTGCCTCCCCAAAAGTCCAACTCATCTACCAAGCCATTTTTTAAGAAAAATATGGTTGGTTGACATAGGACAAACGAAATCAGGCCAAATAACAACACTGCTCTTTTGCGACTGAGATTAAATTCGTCTTCCAAAAACGCTACTGCGGGTTGGCACAGAGAGACTGAAGAGGTTATGCCAGCCAGAAATAGAAGAAAAAACCAAATAAAACCAAAGATTTGCGCCAGGGGTAATTTATTTAAAACCAAAGGCATAGTTACAAAGCCTAGATTAAATACACCAGAACGCGCGATAGACTGTATTTCTTGAGGGCCAAAGAAAACAAAGGCGGCTGGGATGATGATACTACCTCCCAAAATAACCTCAGCTAGTTCATTGGTACTAGCAGCAGTCAGGCCGGATAACACTACATCGTCTCCCTTCGAAAGATAACTGGCATAAGTAAGAATTACACCAATACCCACACTTAACGTAAAGAATATTTGGCCTGCTGCCTCCAGCCAAACCTTAGCAGACCTTAAGGCAGAAAAATCAGGATTCCATAAGAATCCAAAACCATTAAAAATATTCCAACTAGGCTTTGTAGGGTCTGGAGTACCTAAGGTTATAACCCTAATTAATAATACTAAGGCGCAGACAAACAAAAGCGGCATCGCTAATTTACAGATGCGCTCGATTCCGCCTTTTATCCCGTAAGATATTATGACTATATTTAAGACAAAGGTAATCACAAAAAATGTATATGCCCAACCTAAACTTTCAAAAAATTGATTTTTTTCTAATCCCTGAAAACCCTTTAAAAAACTCTGCATCGTTGCCTGGTCAGTTAAATTCCTATATTTGCCCAAAAGTGAAAATATACTGTAACCCAGTGTCCAGGATTCTATGTAGATATAATATATGAATATAATTAGAGGTCCGAATATACCGATAACTCCAAAATATTTTATGAAACGATTCTTACGCCAAATACTATGGAATATACCGGGGGCAGTACTGTGCTCAAAGCCTCCGCCAAAGCGACCTAAGGTCCATTCAATCCACATAAGAGGCAGGCCCAGTAAAAAAAGCGAGACAAAATAAGGTATCATAAATGCGCCTCCACCGTTGGAGGCAACCTTGGCAGGGAATCTCAGAAAATTACCTAAGCCTACTGCTGAGCCAGCCACTGACATAATGATACCCAAACGTGAACCCCAACTATCGCGTTTTTTTACTTGTAGCATATTGAGCTGAAGTTAAGGCAATAAAACAATCTTCTAATTTATTAACTGTTTTTTTTACTTCTGGACTTAGACCTTCTCCCAGAGATATCTCTTTAGGTTGTACAGTTAAAATAATTATATCTGCCTTTAAGTTATTTTGCAAGTAGTTAATCAATAGAGAGATAGAAATATTGTGAGTTGAGAATAGATTAGATGTCTTTATATCATCCGCATCTAATAATCGGAATTCCCCTGGTTGGGCGCCAAAATCAACTGCATCAATGATAATAACCGTATTAGGTTTTTCTCTTACAATCTTTCCTAAATAGTTTTCGGGGCTGATACCTACATCAAATACCTTAAAAGGTGTTCTATTCTTAAGTCTTTCGGCTAATATTACTCCTAGACCGTCATCTCTGCGTAAGGTATTACCTATACCTAAAATCACAACTTCTCCTTTAAGCCGAGGCTTGAGGTAATCTAATATAGTGGTATACCCAAATCCTTTACCGTAACCTTTCCGCATAATCTTTGACCTTTGCCTAAAATCATTCCTTTCTTTTTTGCCACAAAGGTTACAGTTCTATCTGCTTTTACGCAAACACCTAAGACCTTACCCGTATTAGCATCTAAACCAGAAGGGACATCTACGGACAACACATAAGCCTTTGACCTGTTGATCATATCAATTAGACTGCCATAGATTCCTTTTACTTTACCTTTCAGTCCTATTCCTAAGAGCGCATCTACAATCAATTGATAACGGTGTATCTTATTCTTAATTATACTTAAATTTTTTTCATCAACCTCTATAATTTTTTGCTTTAATCTCTGCAGTATCTTGAGATTTACTTTCGCTTCATTGCTAACCTCTTTACTTTTGCTGGCTAAAAATATATCAGGCTTTATGCCGAGAGCAAGAAGATGTCTAGCTGTTACTAGCCCATCCGAACCATTATTGCCTTTACCACAGAATACGGCTACTCTCTTAGACTTATAATTTTTTAAGACCTTCATTACCTCTTCAGCTACTGCCCTGCCTGCATTCTCCATCAAGATTAGAGACGATACGCCAAATTTTTCCTGTGCCTTTTTATCTAAGGCTTTTGCTTTTGAGGAACTGATAATACCGTTTGTTTTAGGAAACATAGTTAGGGTATCCTTTTTTCTAATTTGGGAACCAGATGCTCTGAGTCTGTATTTGTGCTTGCAAGACTAAACGAACTCTCTAAATTAGAAAATAATTTTCTTCCGATTAAATCCCTGGCATATTTACTGGGTGAAGAAACCTCAACCTGGGTGATATCTGTATCTACATCTTTAAAAAATATACCTACCGGAGTAGTGTCATTCTCAGAAACATAAATAGCAATCATTGTCTTATCTGGGTTTTGGACATAGATATAGGCTTGTATCTGTTTTAATATCTCTTTTGTTTTGTCATAACAGACATTGCGGTTGCAGAGAAATGTCTTACTTATAGCGGTTAACCTTGACTGCTCTATCTCTTTAGTAGAAAGACCTAAGATACCTTTGACATTCTGTTTTATTGCAACACAACCTGCAAGGTGGATACATAGTAAATAAGTTAAAATTATAGATAAATTCTTTTTCTGTATGTTATTCATATCCTCCTCCTCACTCGTTAATCAACTGCCAAATTCTGTCTAGATTTTTACGCGCTTCTTCTTCGCCTCTATGGGCAAACTCTTCAGCGCGATGCAGTTCCAGCCAATGCATCCCTTCTGTATTGGGGTGCAAGACAATATCTGCTAACTGGGCCTCTTTCTGTATTATCTCTGATTGCATCACCTCAATGCTACTGAATATTATATCCAAGATGTTTGCCTTAAATTTATTCTGGAAGAGAATTTTTAGATTAGGCCACCATCTTTTTTTATCCACTTTGTAAGTTTCAGCAAATTTTTCCTTTATCTTTTCATACTGCCTAAGACTATCCTCCCTTGAAGGAGTAACACTAACTGCAATTATCTTTTTTACCCCCATCTTTAAAAGCACCTCTGTAGGTAACGGATTGATTACTCCGCCATCAAGGATGAGGTCTCCTTTAAATGCAAATGGTCTGAATACGCCTGGCATAGCACAACTGGCGATAATCGCATCTACTAAAGCCCCACTTTCAAACACTACAGTCTCTTTGCGTTTAATATCGCTGGCTACAATTCTTAAGGGAAGTCTAGTATCATAGAATGACTTATCATCAAAATATTTTTTTAGTAAACTATAAATCTTTCTACCTTTGATAAAGCCAAGCGTAGGAAAGGTCAAATCCACAAAGCCCCAGATGTGCTTTGGATCCTTAAATTCCCTTTTGGTAATCTCAAGTATCTGGTTGCTAGAAAAACCTGTTGCCCAAAGTCCGGCAATGAGTGCTCCAATACTCGAACCAGTTATCACATCTATTGGGATATCGTTTTCCTCTATTACCTTTAATACGCCTATATGACACAGACCGTATCCTACTCCTACCCCCAAGGCAAGCCCGACCAGACAGTCTCCTACTTGACGGGCTATCCTTCTAATTGTTTTGGCATACTCGCAATCAGGTTGTTCTAAAACTAACTTATCCGAGACTGCAAAATCTACTTTAGGTAATGTTCCGAAAACTGGCCAGTTCAACAACTCTTTCTGCTGCCAGAACTCCAACTTAGAAAAGGTGTATTCATTGATAATTACCTTTATCTTTGGTTCTGAAAATTTAAGTTCTGTTTTGAGTTTTTCAATGAGATGGTGGGTCTTCTTTAAATCTACCTCGTCAGGGGCGGTTAGGATGTGAATGAAATCTGACTGGTTTAACATAGTAAAAACATCCTCATCCATAGAGGAAGGTAAATCTAATATTATATAATGGTAATCGTTTACTAAATAAGTCAGAATATTTATTAATCTTTTAATGCAGATTTTATCTGAAGGGATATATTTAGCGCAAATCAAGTCTATCTCAAATCTGTTCTTTAAAATAAATTCTTGGGTAAACCCAAACTCTCCAGATAAGTCTAGCATCTTGTAATCATCTGTCAAACCTAATCTATAAGGCAAACTTGGAGTCTTGCCTGCAGGACATACGTCTAATATAACCACTGATTTGTGTGTTTCTTTTTTTAGACTCAAAGCCAGATTCAGTACGTAAATAGTTTTACCCGCAGGAGAGTAAGAACTAAAAATGGAAATGATGGTGCTTTCAAATACGGTCTTTTGATGTAGGTCTTTATTCTTTAAACGGCGGGAGAGGGTTTGACTTAAATCAATGGCTAACTTGGGGATTTTATTTATAAGATAATCAAAATCCTCTTTTTTAATTTCTAATAGAAGACAGTCATTAATAGCCTGAGCAGTGACAGAGTGCGGTTCGTCAGTAAGTAGGGATATGATGCCAAAATATTTCCCATGGTGCAGATACTCAAGTATCGTTTGTTTACCGGAGGGGTCTGTGGTATAGATCACCACTCTACCTTGGATAACACAATAGAAACAAGAGGCAGGCGAACCTTCCTGATAAATGATCTGACCTTTTCTATATTCTGTTATATTAATCTTCGCTTTGATTAAATTAAGCTCGTTTAAAGAAATACGGCTAAAGAGAGGGATGCCACGTAACAGTGTGTCTTTATCTGTAAAATTCATACCTAAAATCTAATTCTATTCTAACTGCCCACTCTTACAAACAGAAGAGAACTTCAATGCACTTTGACGGGGCGTTCTCTTATAGTTGGTATAATCTACTTCTATAAGTCCAAAACGGGGTCCAAAACCACTATCCCATTCATAGTTGTCTATAAGTGACCAGTAGATATAGCCTTTTACATTGACACCTTCACATATTGCCTGATAGATATGCCTTAGATGCTGCTGGATAAAATTCCATCTTAAATCATCGTCTTCTGTGCAGACGCCATTTTCAAGTATTAAGATAGGAAGGTTGTATCTCTTTAGCTTTATAAGTAGCTCGTATAAGCCATCAGGATAGATATCCCAACCCATATAATTCTTTTTGAGGTTAGATTTATCCGAATAACCTGTATCCAATAAAAGACTCTTCAGCCCCCAACCTTTTACTTCAACCACATTTCTGGTATAGTAGTTTATGCCGATGAAATCAAGCGCGTTACTTTTAATTAATCTTTCAATAAGATCAAGATTGAATAACCTCTCCCTAAGATAAGAAGCGAACCGATTACGTAAGTTAGGACGTACCGATACAAAGGATTGCATATTCTTGGCGATACTTACTAAAGGTGAAGTTGTTCCTTTTT
>JAMWDE010000022.1 GCA_023818905.1 Candidatus Omnitrophota bacterium
GATAGGGAGCTTTAAAAACCAAAACGAAAATTCTTTAAAAGAATTCTTAAAAGGTGACATTTCTATTTTGCAAAAAAGATGACATTTTTATGTTGCAACAACACTAAATAAAAAATAGTTGACAAATTCTAAAATAATGGTATGCTCTCTAGTTAGAGAGTGAATAAGATGAAAATTTCTAACATATTTTTAATCAAAGACTTAGCGCGTTTAAGTGGGTATTCTATCCATACGATTAAATACTACCTTAAAATAGGGCTAATTAAAGAAAACAGCCGTAGTCCAGAGACGCGTTACCGCTACTTTGATGAGACTACCTTAGAAACTTTAAAAACAATCCGCAGATTAAGAAAAGAGGGCAAATCCATAAGACAGATAAAGGATGAGTTATTATAAGGTATTAGGCCTATCAAGAGAGCCATTCTCTACCAGCCCTGACCCGGAGTTCTTCTATCTTTCTGCCAGTCATGAAACCGCCCTTAAACGTTTAGAGATTGCTATCCGTCTACGTAGAGGCTTAAGTCTTATTTTGGGTGACGTAGGCACAGGCAAGACCACACTTTCGCGCACCTTGCTTCAGGTTTTTAAGGATGAAGATGATTTTATCTTTCACCTTATTTTAGACCCTACCTATAAATCAGAGTTCCAATTCCTTTTTAGCTTGGTAAAGATGTTTGACATTGTGCCGGAATTCAAATCCACCTTAGATTTCAAAGAGGCCCTAGAGAAATATCTATTTCAGAAAGGGGTAGAAGAAAATAAGACCATCGTTCTGCTAATTGATGAAGGACAAAAGATAAGTCCTGAAAATTTAGAGGTTTTAAGGACGCTTTTGAATTACGAAACTAATGAGTATAAATTGCTACAGTTGATTATTATGGCTCAAATGGAGTTGTTACCCCGTATCAAACGCATACGCAATTTTATGGATAGGGTTGCCCTAAAGTACACTATCAATCCCCTGGATGAAGAAGAAACAAAAGAGATGATAGAATTCAGATTAAGCAAGGCAGGTTATGATGGTCGCGATGCCCTGTTTACAGAGGGGGCAATAAGACTTATCTATCAATATACACAAGGCTATCCGCGTAGCATAGCCTTGCTCTGCCACGATGCTTTAGAGATGCTGGTGATGAAGGAACGTCTGGTTGTGGATGCCGATATAATCAATGAGTTGATTAATCAGAGAAAGGTTTATGAAGGATAGGATTTCACCCGAAGAGAAACTATTAAGATTGATACGTGGGCAGAAAAAAGAAACCACATCCGAAGAAACGGAAGGCTCCAGAGTTAATGTCAACAGGAGATTGGACATAAGGCAACTGTCTTTTATCCGTAACAGGCGCATAATACAGGTTTCAGCTTTATTTGTCTTCTTTAGTGCTTGCGTTTATCTTGTTTATGTTTTTGTCCTTCCTTGGTATGGTTATAAGGAGATAGATTTACCTCCTCATCCAGAAGGCATTATCTCAGAATACAAAGGGATACAATCAGAAATAAAGCCATATGAGTTTTATCTAAATGGAATCAGAAATCGTCCATTGTTTAACGCGACACAGGAACCCCCAAAAACAGAAAGTCTTGCTGGCGCTATTGATGCCAATATAGTTAAAGATATTACTCTTGTGGGAATTATTGCGGGTGAGAAACCCCAGGCAGTAATCGAGGACAACAAGACCCAGAAGATTTTTTATTTGAACAAAGGACAATTTTTAGGAGATATACAGGTTGAAGATATACAGGAAGGCAAGATTATTCTTAACTATCAGGGCAAGAGGTTTGAACTCTATCTATAGATAATTAGGAGGAATGACTATGAAGATGAGGTTATCCTTTATGGCGATTCTAGTAATTTTGCTAACCGCCTTGCTAACCAGAGGATGGTTGTTAGCTCAGAGTCAAAGCCAAGATTATAATTCAAGCCCCGCCGAAGATTTAGAGATTGCTGATGGGAATCAGATATTGAAGCGACAATCAGAAAAGGTTTTTTCTTCGGTTGAGCCTGTTTCGACAGGGGCATCAGGCACATCTTCAGCAGAAGCCATTTCCTTGGTAAATGAAAATAAGAATCTGATATCTTTGGATATCAAAGGTATGGATATCGTAGATGTGCTGAAAATGCTAGCAGGCCGAGCGGGGATAAATATAGTGATAGGCAAGAATGTCACAGGCAGGACCACCCTATTTTTAAAAAACGTAGAACTCTGGGATGCCTTTGAAATTCTTCTGCTGGCAAATGAACTTGCATATGTGAAAAAAGGCGATATTGTTAATGTGATGACCCAGAGGGACTATGAGCTTATCTACGGAGACCGCTATCAAGATACAAAACAGATGAAGATATTGCAACTAAGGTATGCTAAGGCGACGGATTTGTCTCGGGCGTTAAATCAGATTAAAACCAACATAGGTAGAATCGTAGTAGATGAGAACTCTAATACTATATCCTTGATAGACACGCCAGAAAAGATAAAGGAGATGGAAAGATTCATTGCCATGACGGATTTACCTATAGAGACAAGGGTATTTGATTTAAGTTACGCCCAGGCAGATAAGGTACAGAATAAGATACAGGAGATACTCACCAAGGGGGTGGGTTTTTCTAAGATAGATGAGCGCACCAATAAGATTGTAGTTACGGACTATCCTGCCAAACTTGACGAGATCGCTCAGATAATCCATGCCTTTGACGAGAAGCCCAAGCAGGTTTTGATTGATGCGCAGATTATCGAGATAAACCCTTCAGATACATTTGAGATGGGAGTGGATTGGGACTATTGGCTGGAGAGAAATTTCAGGATTACCGGCTCAATTCCCATAGGCACATCAGACAGGTTGATTTTAGGTACACCTTCATCTACGTCCACTGTATCAAAAAAGGGAGACTATAAAGCAATCTTAGATTTATTGCGCACTATAGGAGAGACTAAGGTACTCTCTAGCCCAAGGATTATGGTGTTGAATAATCAGGAGGCAAAGATACTAGTAGGCACAAAGGATGCCTATATAACTTCCACTACTTCTCAGAGCGGAGAATCCACTATAACTTCTCAGACGGTAAATTTTGTAGATGTGGGGATAAAACTTTATGTTACCCCCAGCATCGCTAAGGACGGTTACATAACTATGAAGATAAAACCAGAGGTGAGTTCTGCGGAGCGTCAGGAGATTACCTCTGAAGGAGAGATTACTGAGATTCCTATTGTGACTACCTCAGAAGCGGAAACAACAGTAATGATAAAGGATGGCGTAACCATTATTATAGGCGGGTTAAAAAAGGATGAGCGACAGAAGACTGTTCAGAAATTACCTCTTTTAGGCGACGTCCCTTTATTGGGGTTACTTTTTAGAAGCGTAAGCGATGAAGTGGAGACAAGAGAACTGGTTATACTTCTTACTCCCCATATCGTAAGTGGAGAAAAGTCCTATACGGTTCTCTCTGAGATAAAGCCAAAGGACGGTGCTGTTGCCAGGATGGAGAAGGGCGGTATCATCTTAGAAAAGATATCCGATATTTCAGCAGGTAATAATCTAGGCACAATTGAAAGCGATGTGGGTTCATTTACAGAAGAGGGGGGTTTGAATTTTGACAGCACAACCGAAGCAGATTATTATAGATCAATTGTGGATAAAGTTAGATTCTTTGCTTTATCTGAACGGCCTAAACCTACGGAAAAAGGCGAAGTCAAATTAAAATTTACCATTTCAGGTAACGGCAATCTTATAGGAGAGCCAAGTATCTTAGAGACTACCAATGTTTCTTTGAATGATTTGGCTATTCGCTCTATAAAGAATGCTTCTCCTTTTCCAGCTTTCCCTAAGGGCATAACAAAAGATAAGGAGACATTTAGAATTATCTTATCTTATTAATATCTTATTAAATTTGTTGCTTTTTACATATATTTCTGGTATAAATTATCTGTAAAATGGAGCGAGGAATGAAAACAAGGATTTCGGCAATAGTGTTATTAATTCTGTTTTTCAGCGTATCTGATACCTGTGCTGCCTGGATGAAAAAACCGGAATTACGCTGGAGACAACTTTACCGTTATGACTTGCGTCAGGATAATCATAAACTCTATACAAACTACATCTCTGCCGGATTTTCTTTGGGTAGGAACAATGAGGCGCCTTTCAAGATTATTCCATTCTTTGAGGCAAGGCGCAATATTAACAGAGAGTTATGGGAAGCAAAAGTTTTAGGTGTAGAGGTAGGCAGAGATATATTTAGTTGGCTTTATATAGGAGAATCTTTTAAATGGAGCTGGATTAACGAGGACCGTCGCAATTATGCTGTATATGAAAAGGACGATTCTGCTCTAATACAGACGCGTTTGATATTAAGTCACAGGCTCTTATCCAACAGATATATTAATCTAAAGGGGTTTATCTGTGAAGAGCACACCTTTGATTTTGAGAAGGCAGGAGGTATCCTGAACGAGGTTAGTATCGGTTTGATAAATCCTGTGGGTAAGTATATAGAAATAGGGATCAATTGGCGACATATTGACCGCATACATTATTATGATTCCGACACCTTTGAGTTTTCTACCTCAATAGTTTTCTAAACCATATAAGATGTCTTATACAGTATTTGCCTTAAAGTGGCGACCAAAGAATTTTGATGAGATTGTTGGTCAGAATCATATCATTGATGTTCTAAAGAATGCTGTTCAGAAGAATAGACTTGCCCATGCTTATCTGTTTGCTGGTCCGCGGGGAGTGGGTAAAACCTCTACTGCTAGAATACTTGCCAAATCACTCAATTGTCAAGACGGTCCTACGGTTAACCCATGTCAAAGGTGCAGCTGTTGCATTGAGATAAACCAGGGACGCAGTCTCGATGTTATTGAAATTGATGGTGCCTCAAATCGCGGTATAGATGAAATAAGGACATTACGCGAGAATGTAAAGTTCGCTCCTAGCCGAGGTAGATTCAAGATATATATCATCGACGAAGTCCATATGCTCACTACCGAAGCTTTCAATGCGCTACTTAAAACACTAGAAGAGCCCCCGCCATTTGTTAAATTTATCTTTGCCACCACTCAACCTCACAAGGTTATATCTACTATCCTCTCTCGGTGTCAACGCTTTGATTTTAGAAGGATCTCTGTTATGGAAATCATCGCCCAATTAGAGAAGATTGTTAATGCAGAGGGTATAAAGGTAGATAGGGAAGTATTATTTGCTATTGCCAGAAGTTGCGATGGTTCTTTAAGGGATGCGGAATCTATTTTAGATCAATTGGTTGCGTTTTCCGAAGACAAGATTTCCCTAAAGGATGTAGTTTTTGTTTTAGGGCTGGTTGAGCAAGAGGTGCTATTTGAGATAACTGATAGAATAATACAAAAGGACGCCAGATCAGCCTTAGAGATAGTCAATAAGATTATTGATGAAGGAAAAGACGTGAGCGTATTTTTGAGTAATCTTATTGAACATTTCCGTAATCTTATGGTAACTAAGATTACCAAGGCAGATGCACAATTGGTTGACTTGCCTAAAGAAATCTGCGAGAAGCTATTAAAACAGTCTCAATTTTTCACCTTGGAAGAGATATTCAGTGCTTTTAACATTTTAGTCAATACCCAGGAGATGGCTAAGCGGCTAGAATCCATACGCATTCCTTTAGAGATAAGTTTAGTAAGGTTAGCTCAAGATAAGAGAGGCTATTATACAAATAAGCTTTCTTTAGAGACAGATGCTTCCCAGAAGACCATAAATCAGAATCAAAGCTTAACCAATATACATGTAGATAAAAAAACATCCGAAGAGCCTAATGCTGATGCACAAAACAAACCCCTTAAAATTTTATCTTTAGATGATATAACCGCTACCTGGCATAACCTGATTGAAGCCTTGAGTAAGATTAAGATGTCAGTAGCGACCTATCTTAGCGAAGGTAGGCCCACAGATATCAAGGATAATGTTTTGGTTGTCAGTTTCCCTGGGCAATATTCTTTGCATAAGGAGTCATTAGAAAAGAAAGAAAACCGAATGATTATAGAGGAGAAGCTTTCTGAGATGTTTGATACCCAGCTAAGGGTTAAATTTATTCTTTCTGAAGAGGCCATTCCTCAAAATAATTCTATAGATAAAGATAATATTTTTCTTAAATCTGCCTTAGAAACGTTTAATGGTAGAATAATCAAAGAGTTTTGATGTCTAACTATACAGAGTCTATTGAGAAGCTGATAGAATTATTGGAGAGATTACCTGGTATTGGCCGGCGTAGCGCTGAGCGTATAGTCGGTTATATTTTAAATGTGTCTAAAGAAGAGGTAAAAAAACTTTCCGAGACGTTATCTTTAGTTAAAGAAAATGTACGCTTCTGTCGCATCTGTAATAATTTAAGTGAACAGGAACTATGTAAGATATGTCGTAATGAGCAGCGGAAAAAAGACACTATCTGTGTAGTGGAAAATCCCAGCGATATCATTGCTATAGAAAAGGCGGGAAATTATAACGGAGTGTATCATGTCTTGATGGGCGCTATCTCACCTTTAGAAGGCAGAGGTCCAGGAGATTTAAAGATAGACTCTCTAATTCAAAGATTAAAACAAAATAGTATCAAAGAGGTAATTATTGCTACCGATGCTGATACAGATGGAGAGATGACAGCGTTGTACCTTACAAAGTTAATCAAACCCTTGGGCGTGAAACTTAGCCGTATCGGAGTGGGTATCCCTATAGGTTCAAATCTAGAATATGCCGATTCTGCCACGCTCTCCAAAGCCTTAGAGGCCAGAAGAGAAGTCTGAGCTCTTACTAGACTTGATTTAGTAATCGCTTCCACACGCCAAGCCAGACGCCAAATCCAAAAACCCAACAACCCTAAAACCATTTCTAAATAGCCCTATAAGTGTCTCTGCAGAGACAGTTCTGATGTAATTCTTTGAGGATAGTTAGGTATTTAAAAGCATTCTTAATTTTTAGACTTTACAGCCACAATTCTTATTACGTAAAATCTCTCTTTGTCTTTTATGCGAATCTACAAATGACGACTGTATTCTGCTACCACTGGCAAATCTACGTTCAAGATTGCTTTTATGAATATAGCCTCTCTTCTTCATCTCTTTTGCCAGACTTTGGTGTCTAAAATATAATGCTAATAATTTCCCTTTCCATCTTAAGGTCTCTGGATGGCAAGAGTATCCTTTTTTGTTGTTAGTTAAAATAGACCATACAGCATGCAATTCTCTATGTTCTCCTAATAGATGATTACGACACAGCCTTTTTGGTTCTACATCCCATATCCTCATTTTTTATTAAGAATAATTAATTTAACTCTGGGTTATCCTGAAGAGTATTCTGACTCTATAATTTTATCAGATTTAATTCATCAGTCAAAAGGAATGAATTAAGTAGTGAAAGGAAGGATTTTTTATGATCGGATGCCCAAGGAAACTGTTGGGTTTGAAAATCGTTCAAGTTGTCTCCAGTATTTTGAGCCTGTTCAAACTATTTCTTTAATTTTTACCCAATACAATTAATAACTGTAACAAGAGATATTTGTAGTTCTGCATCTTGTGCGCTCCGTTCGCCTCGCTGTCACTCTGTTCACTCGGTGCTCGCTTGGTGCTCGCTTGGTCGCTCGCTTCTTGCTAATGCAATACGTGTTCGGCTCGTCTGTGGCTGGCGGTCGGGTGCGGGCGACCGCCAGCCACTTGCGTCCAAAATCAATAAGTTTTTAAAATGAGGTTTGTCCGCTGTCCAGCACTAATTTAATCATAACTAAAAAATACCAGAAAATTAGTACTGGATGCCTTACCTCTTGCGCGCAGTGTTTCAAAACCCTGATAGGCAAAATTTTGCCCATCGGCTTTGAAGCGTTGCGCGTGAGAGGCGAGGCGTCTCGCCGTTAGCATAAATTCCAATGAAAAAGGCCTTACAGCAAACTGTAAGGTCTCGTTAAAGATAAACCCCGCAAGGACTCGAACCTACGGACCTGTCGCTCGTTTCACTCGCTCCTCATAGGGAAACCCAGATGGTTTCCCTGATGACGCTCGCTCATTACATTCGCTCGCTGTCACCCTTCCTTGCCTCAACTAATCGACCTTCTTGGGGAGAAAACAGTCTTTTCTCCCCAAAACCCCTCTTTTTAGGTCCTCGGTTCTCATTAATAAGATATTAGGAGTTTGGCAACAAAAAAGCCGACTTTTTAGGTCGGCTTTTCCTGATTAAACTCCCCTTTATCAACGATTTTAGAACTATCTTATTAGAGATTCCGCAAGATTTTTTATACCACGAATTGTTGGAGCTGATAAGATAAAATAAATCTAACTTGAATTAAATAAAATGATTTACTTTAAAGTTGGTATACTACCAAGGTTTTAAAAGAGAACAGTTTCTATTCTGGATGAGTTACACCAACCTATTTAGATGGGAAAGTGAGTGGGGTTGTAAGACGGAAGGGATGGAAAAATAGAAATGCCTCCATTATATCTCTTTATTTCTCAAAGAGTTATAGAATGGAGAAACGTTCCTCTAGACCTTAAAGGTGGTTTTATAAAACTAGGCTAATCTATTTCGAAATAAGCTTAAACAATACTTCCATCCTTGAAACAAAATCTCTGGCTGATTCTAATGCCTTTCTAGCCTCTTCTTTCGTAGAAAAGAAGCTCAAATCATATTGATCATTATGCCTTATTTCCCTGTTGTAATCCAATAGCTCTACCCATTTTTTGTCCAGCTTGCCGGTCTTGACATACTTTTCCTCAAGATACCTTGCTACACAAGCATGACTCTTTTCTCGAAAACCATCAAAGAAAAGGATTGCGCGCGCAGCATGAAACATAGCGGTATAAGATGCTAATATGACTGACCCAAAGGCTTCGCCCTTTAGCGAATTCTCGGCTTCTCTCAGCCATTCGTGCGACTTTTTAAACGATTGAGCTGCTTTATCCTTTGAGGGCGGGATTCTCTTTAGAAGGCCCTCTTTGATACAATCATTATAGTTGAAGGGCATCTTTATCTCCGTAAAGGACTACTGAGCCGAATAACAGCGAGTGATAGAAAAGCAAATCATCTTCTTTCATTTTCTCAATCTTTTTGGCGGTTAAAAATAAGGGTTTAATATTCTTTATCTTCTTATTTATCGCAGCCGTCAAAGATGCAACTTTCGTATCACTTGTATCCTTAATCTTTATCCAAAGATCAACGTCTGATTCATCTGTATTTTCGCCTTTAGCGCAGCTGCCATAAAGACCAGTAGCTTCCACAAAGTCAAACTTTTTGAAAATTCCAGTATCTATATCCATTATATTCAATAATATCTTAGTGGCTTTTGTAAGTGGCGAATTTACTATAATGTATTTACCGTTGGACTTCTTTGCTATTCCTTTCCTTAGTAGAACATCCATGTACTTAGAAACCAGCCCCTTGCTGATCTTAAGTCTGGTGGCAACAACATTAACGCTGATAGGTTGAACGCTAAAGATAACGGTTTTTAGAATTTTTAGCCGTTCTTTTGTAGAAAATACGCTTTCCATTATTACCTTCCAATTAGGTGTTCACGTTATGTAAACTATATGTTCACATTTTATGAACACCTGCACTATTTGTCAAGTAAAATTTTGTCCAAAACGACAAGCAAAATGACAACCTAAATGACAACCGGTTTTATCCACAACAGCGCCCCCTATGTCGCACGATTGCTTAAGAAAACCTCGATATTCTTGTGTGTAATACAAGAAATGGCAAAGAGAATTAGAATATTCATGCTATGACAAGCCAGTGCAAGTATAAAATGATCAAAAAATATAAGGATTATCGATAATATGCTTATGGCTACTAAAAAATTGAAGCCCTACCGAGATTAGCCATGGGTTTTGATTTCATTATTAGTCCGGCTTCTTTTGTTTTGAAAAAAGAATCCGCGGCTGCCAAAAACATCCATAATAACATTCCAATATTAAATATTTTCAACCACTCCACCCGAACAAAAATATTTATAATAATACAAATTAATATAAGAAGTGGCATCCAAGAACGATCAGTTACATTGGCTTTGGCGTGGTTTTTGATAAAGAGTAGCCGATTTGATCCCGCTCCTTCCCCCGAAGCCATCTGACCCCCTTCCTCGGGAACTCCTATTTTTGCGAACTTTGGCAATATGCCCATTGATCGAGTCCACAAAGCCAGCACAAATATTTTCGCTGTTCTTTTCCTAATAAAGATGCTAATTTCTTAGCAAATTCCCACTCCAATAAGCCATCCCATCTATCGTTTTTAGGATATTCTTTGATAAGTTTATAAGGACGTAATTCAATCTGTGCTTGATTAAACGATGATATGATCCACTCGCGGAATCGGGAAACGTCCCCCTAGACTGAACCCGGTTCTTTCTTCCCATGATTAGTAAGGTAAAGTAAATATCTCTTTAACTTCTACCTTTGGGGTT
>JAMWDE010000023.1 GCA_023818905.1 Candidatus Omnitrophota bacterium
CTTCATTGTCAGGGTAATTAGTTCTTGCATAATACCACCTCCTTTTGGTCTAGAGGCGGTATTTTACATCAAGCTACCCTGACATTTCTACTTTGCAGAAAGGTGACATTATTATATTGCGGTAACATAACTATCAAACTAGCTTTAATTATATCATATTTAAGAATTTTGTCAAATCTTTCTTATTCAACCCTCAAATTTAATTTTGCGTTACACCTGGTATGCCTAATCTACCCAGATATAAAAAGAATTATTCTTTGAATTCTTCGTTAACTGACCAAAAGACTACTAAGATATATATAATTAAGTCTGAATATATATCCGGTCTTATCTTTGGATTAATATAAACTGAATTAATCTCTCTTGAATTTAGGAAGCTGTAAGGAATTAATCTAAATTTTGTTAATGGCAGGATAAATACAATTATGTAACTCCAATAAAATCAATAAGTTTTAACTTTAATTTAAAATAAGGAGATTTATACCGGTTTAAAAATGAGAATGGGAAAGGGCCTTTTCTGCCTCAGAGATTACCTTTAGGACTGAATTTTTGTCTTTTGCCTTCTTTAGAAGTTCTATAGTAAATTTATCTCTTGCCAAGCGGGAGATTTCGGATAAGATTTTTAGGTGATTACCTACATCCTTCTCCGGAGAGGCCAAGGCAAAAAATATGTATGTCTTTTCCCCATCCAATGCTCCAAAGTCTATTCCCTCCTCTTTTTTAGCAAAGGCAAGGATAAAATCATGCACATCTTTTGATTTTGCATGAGGTATGGCTATGCCATTTCCTATGCCCGTAGAACCTAATTTTTCTCTTTCCATCATAATCTTGAATAATTTCTTTTTATTTCTCAATCTCTTTGATTTGGCAATAAGCTCTACTAACCCTGCAATAATCTCCTTTTTATTCTTGCCTTTCAGACTAAGATTGATACAGGTACTTTTAATCAAAGTAGATATTTTTATGTTATTATCTTTCATATGCTATATATTATACCTATAAAATATTATTTGTAAATAGGCTCTATAAATACTAAGTTTTTCTTGCAAAAGTATATTTGTTATGATAAATTAAAAATCCATATGAAAAACTTGCTTTGGAAATTTATTGATAATAAAGGTTCTTTCGTATCAGAGACTGCCCATAAGATAAATACCCTCTATTTCCCTCTCTGTAATCACTATCCGTTTATGTCCTGTATTTCCCCTGACCTGCATGGCGACATAAAAACTGATAATGACTCATTTTTACTTGAGCCTGTTTCGCGAATTGACTTAAGTAATTCTAAGGTAAGCCGAAACTTCTGGATTTATATAAATCCCCAAAAGATATGGTCAGTGACTGGCGTATCTAAAAACACAGATATCATTAAATATGATAAATTTAAGTTAGAGGCCGGCCTTCTCTGGCATAGAATAATTCGCCAAAATAAACTGATAGGCCTGATGGCAAAAATTACTTCTTTTGTCCCTGCTAGTGGTGACCCCTTAGAGATTATGTTGGTAGAAATCACCAATGTGACCTCTCGTCCTATAAAATTTATACCCACTATTGCTATTCCTATCTATGCCCGCTCTGCCAATAATCTACGCGACCATCGGCATGTGAGCTCACTTTTAAATCGCATAGAGAAGCACAGATTCGGAGTTATGGTTAAACCTACACTCCTCTTCAACGAAGCTGGTCACAGAAAGAATTTTACCATCTATTTTGTTTTGGCTACAGACCAAAACCGGTTGTGGCCTGAGTACATATATCCTACCCAAGAAGAATTTACAGGCGAAATCTCTGATTTAGAGGCGCCGGAGGTGGTATTTAATAATCTCAGACCAGATAGAAATTCTCCTATACAAGGCAGAGAAGCAATGGCTGGTCTGAGATTTAAAAAAAATAGCCTCAAACCGCAAGAAACTTATGCTTATATAATCTTAATGGGAATAGTTAAGGATGAGGAACAGATAGTCAGATTATTTAATAGATTCAACACGGTTGACAAGGTTAAAAATTATTTGGAGGAAACAGCCAGATATTGGCAAAAGGAGACTTCCCAAATATCCTTAGATACCGCTGATCGTAAGTTTGATAATTGGTTTCGTTGGGTAAAAATCCAGCCTATCTTACGCCGAATATTCGGTTGTTCATTTTTGCCCGACTTTGATTATGGTAAAGGCGGAAGAGGCTGGCGGGACCTCTGGCAGGATTGTCTCTATCTTACCTTAACTGAACCAAAAAAGATAAAAGAATCTATAATAGATAATTTTGCAGGGGTTCGTATAGATGGTTCGAACGCTACCATCATCGGTCAAAAACCAGGCGAATTTATCTCCGACCGTAATAATATAAATCGCGTATGGATGGACCACGGAATATGGCCATTGCTGTGTGTACATCTTTACATCCATCAGACTGCAGACATAAAAATTCTCTTGAAAAAAACTACCTATTTTAAAGACCATCAACTAAATAGAAGTCAACTCATAGATACAAACTGGAAACCAACAGATACCAAAAAGCTTAAAACCAAAGATGGCAAAATTTATAAAGGAACACTTTTAGAGCATATCTTGGTGGAAAATCTGGTGCAATTTTTCAACGTAGGCCCACATAACCATATACGCTTAGAAAATGCTGATTGGAATGATGGCTTGGATATGGCAGCGGAATTTGGAGAAAGCGTAACCTTTAGCGCCCTATACGCATATAATTTAAAAACTATAGCAGAGCTGTTGGAAAAATTAAAACAGCCAAATATCGTTGTATTTAAAGAACTTATAATACTGTTGGATTCTCTGAGTAAAAATCCTATTTCTTATAAAGACAGATTAGCCAAGCGTAAAATTCTAGAAAATTACTTTCAGACTACCCAACATGGCCTAAGTGGCAAGAAGGTAACATTACCTACTCATAAGGTAAAAGCAGATTTAATCAAAAAGGCGAATTGGATTTCAGAACATATCCGTAAGACAGAATGGCTAAAAGAAGGTTTCTTTAACGGATATTACAATAACGATAAAAAAAGAGTAGAAGGTAAAATAGGTGGCATTCTCCGTATGACTCTAACAGGTCAAACCTTTCCTATAATGAGCGGAATCGCTACAGAAGAACAGACCAAGGTAATCTTTAACAATGTCAAACATTACCTCAAAGATAGCCGTTTGGGAGGTTTTAGACTTAATACTGATTTTAAACATGAGCAATTAAACCTGGGCAGGGCTTTTTCGTTTGTTTATGGAGACAAAGAAAATGGAGCATTCTTTAACCATATGGCAGTTATGTTTGCCTATGCGTTGTATAAACGAGGCTTTGCCCGAGAGGGATACGAGGTAATAGAATCCATCTATAATATGGCAGTAAATACTAAACAGAGTAAAATCTATCCCTGTATACCTGAGTACTTTAACTCTGAAGGTAGAGGTATGTACAGTTATCTTACGGGCTCTGCCAGTTGGCTTGTCTTGTTGATCTTAACCCAGATGTTTGGCGTAAGGGGTAACTACGGAGATTTTGTAATTGAGCCAAAATTAATTGCCGCACAATTTCGCAATAGAAACAATCTCTCTATTGCTACATCTTTTGCAGACAGAAATATTGAAGTAAAATTTATAAATCCATTTAAGAAAGATTTTGGTAGGTATTTAATACAGAGGGTAAGCTTTAACCGAAAGACTATTGCAGAGAATATAAAACAAACTTATTTTCTTGTGCCCCGTAAAAAATTCCTTACCATAACAAACACTCAAAATAACCTTATCGAAGTCCTATTGGATTAATCTTATTCTTTGAGTATCTAGAGAATGTAATACTATCTATCATTGTGTCTAAGAACCCCGCACATCTCTCATAAGAAAAAACTAAACCGCAATGGCAATAAAATTGTGATTTTGGATTTATCTTCAGGTAAAAAGAGAACTGGGCAGACAGATGTCAAAGTTGTGTCATAACAGTACAACGCATTGGACTTTCCCCTGGGGAATGTCTCCTAGTTTTAACGCCGAGGTTTAATCTTTAGAGATTGTCTTATAGTAGAAAGCTTATTTAGCTCTGCGTCAATCTGTCTATTTAAATCGTTGTAGTAATTCTTTAATTTTTCTATGTGTGGCTTTATGTTCTGCTCAATAGGGTCACGCATACCACTAAGGGTTCTTATGTTTATGTTATTGCTATCCTTTATACTGTTGAGCCAATCACTGATAGGCCTTATAGTAGCCTCGGTTAAATCCTGACTCCTTATGGTATTAAATATCCTCAACATAGAAAAGTAGGCATCTAACTGTGTAATAGAGATAACGCAGGAATCCCAAAGACTATTCACCAAGATAACATCCTTTGTGTTTAACAGTAGCTCTTTGAGTTCTTTTGATTCCTGAAATATTTTGTTGCGTATATCTAAAATCTGATTCTCTACGGCATAGGTGTTGTAAGACAGAAAAATAAAAGTCAAACATAATACTAAGACCGCCCTCCTCATATGCTTACCTCCTATTTTCGTGGTCACTGTAGAACCACTTTTGAAATAGTCATACTACACTTCGCTGTGCTTGAGCCGCTGGTTTTGGGACTTATCTGGTACTTCTCAATTACCAACAGCTTTTTTGCACTCTCTATATTATACATAAAATCAAAGATAGTTGTCATCTCGCCTTCGCAATTTAGGCTCACTGTATATCTTTTGGATGAACCTTCTATCTTTACGCTACCCGGCTTAAGGTCAACTAGATAAATCTCACTTTTAGTAGCTATGCTCTCAATCTCTTTTAAAAAATCAGTAACCTCCTCCTCTTCTGATTTTGCCTTGGCCAAAAATGTGGCATACCTTGCGCTCTCAGATAGTATCTTGTCCTTCTGGGATAATATCCTCAAATCCTTGTTAAGCTGAAATTCCTTCTCTTTAATCTCTTTATCAAGAGAACTCATTTTAGAATAAATCGGCCCTATAACAGTTCTATCCAAGATAGTTAGCATAACAAAAAATACTCCTAGATACAAGACTAACTTTTCTCTCTTAGATAGACCAAAGATAAATTTATACATTGACTGTATCTTTATCATATCATGCCAAGCTATGAACTAAAAAATTGTATTATCTGAAACACCCATTACAGTTTTACACTAACGCTTCTACCTTAATAATAGCTATGACCTAAATTCCTCTAAAATGCAAGAGATTTCAAAATCAGTTAAATCCTTGGTGCCTTCTTTTCTTTTGGTTGTGTATTTGGTCTTTACATCTTTAAAATATTTTGACTTCTCCATACTATCAATAAAAGAAAAAACCGCTGACATTGATTCTGAGGTACCTCTGACGTTAAACTTACCCTGACTATCAAACCTAATATCATTGAGTTCAATCTCTAAAGGCAAAAGATTATGTAACTGCGCTAAGACCTCAAGTGAATATCCGCGCTTAGACAGGAAGTTTCTTACCCAAATATTCTTGGCCAACTCCTCCTCTAACCTCTTTGCATCCTCTTGTATGGATTGGAATCTGTAGGTAATGCTTTTTAGATATAGCCCTCTAAAGTATATCTTCATCCCTAAAATAGAAAAGAACAAGACCAAAATAGTCAAAATAAAGATACCTGTTTTTATAAGGTCTCTGCCTCTGGCTTCAATAACCTTCTTTAGCCTTATCTCTTCAGGAATAAGATTAACCTTTACCTCATCTGGTACAAGTAAGGCAGATATGAGATTTAAAAAGGAAACCCGTTTTGTTTCGGAGATTGTCTTTGAAGCTAAAGGACTAAGCGTCAAATTTGTAAGATAACTTATCGGTTTTACTGATAAAGCTATATTTTGACTCAAAATAGACTCAATCCCCCGCAATTCTTCTGTTGCACCTGTCAATATGAGTGCTGTGGGTGGCTTATCAATCTCTTCACTCTGATATGCCTCTTGAGACCTTCTAATCTCTTCCACAAGCTTCATTTGATATCTTTCTGGTTCAAGACTTATATGCCCACAACCTATAGGAATGGATCTGACAAAAAGTAGACGGTCACCAGAAATGACTGCAAAGTCAGAAAAGTCAGCATCTATGTGAATAGTAGCAAAGGGTAAATTCATATTCTCTAACTTCAATGTCTTGGACAAAAATACAGGCATACACTCTGGAGCAAATAAGACCCTATCTAATTTAAGGCCTGACTTATCTAAAATATCGTGGTGTCTCTTTATAGCAGCCCGTGTTACAATAACCAAAAGAACCTTAGTGTAACTGTGTCTATAGGTACCAATATTAACATAATCCACAATAATCTCATCTCGCGCATAAGGGGTGTGTCTTCCTGCCTGTAAATTTATAATCTCTCTTATCTCTTGGGGATTGGTAGAGGGTATCTCAATATTCTTGGTAATAGCCAGATGCGCAGGAATGATATCGAAAACCGAAGTATTCCTTATCCTCAAATTCGCACAATGACCCGCAATAATCTTGGATATCTCAATATCGGTTAAACCACTTGTATCTTTGGTAAAAAGAACCGTTACCTGCTTCTTATTAGGATGGGTCTCTACACAAGCAATCTTCAACACATTGCTGCTTAGGTCTATCCCTATATTTATGCGTTGGGCATTACGCCATAATTTAAACATAGATTATCATTACAAATCGGTCAAATACTTTATAACTCCTGCCAACGGATTACCTTGCCTTGACGGTCAATCACACAGATTACCCTAAAGAAACTGTTTGTTCCGCTTATCTTTACTATACAGGGTATCATAAAGTATTCGGAGTTGGTGGTCAAATTACGCTCTGCAATTGTAGTCAGACGCGCTAACGCTGCATCAGAAAGAGGAATAATCTGACTAACCCGAGGAACTATATTGCTAGGTAAATCAAATATGTTATCATCCTCTGTGCCTGCTATCCCATCTTCACCATTACGAAATTCAATGATTTTTTCTACTATATTTTCATCTAAGCCCGTTGACAGAAGAACGGTTTTAGAAGCAGTGTTTACATTGACTTTACCATCGCCATAAATAGTTATATAATCCTTCAGCTTCTCGAAATTATCCTGATTCATCCCTTTAACCAAAAGGAGTTCTTCCAAAATCTGAAATTCTGCGTCCTTTGCCTCATATGGATACTGAAGATACCGATAGTAAGAATCCTCTGCACTGCCTAAGGGTATAGATAGTTGACTATCGCCATCACGCCAGTCAAGAACAGAAGCAGCTAATTCCTGGGATTCTATCTCATCAATCCCTAACACGGTCTTAAATAGACGCTCAAGTGTGTGTCTGTCTGCCTTATTCAGATTTATCTTTCTGGACTCATCAATCAGCCCGTAATGCAAATATTCTCCTTTTGGTTTTCCTTCCCCATCCATACAACCGTAACAGATACTGTAGGTCTCATCTCCCAAAGAGACATCCTTAAATAGGCCTTTACTGTTCAAGATAGATTCTTTTAATGAGATGTGGCTTACAGAAGATAAGTATTTAAATTCTGCGATTGCCCTTTTTATACCTGCTTCAGCTATAAACCGTAATCTATCACGGTCCTGCAGTCTTTTAACCAAGGCGAGTTTTAGTCTCACGCCATAAGAGATGGTGATGGCAAAAGTGCTCAACAAAAAAATTATAAATAGGCAAATATAAAGGATACTGCCTTTAAGATTAACTGCTTGCTGGAATATCGAATGTCCTCTTAAATCTGTAGGTCTTATCTGCATAGTTAAGCTGAAACTCTACCCTTACAGCCAGAGGTAAATCATCCTTTGGCCAATCTTCTTGCCAGAGATACCTTCTCTTCTGTAGATCAAAGAAATAATACTGGACCTTGAAGTAGTTTACGTTCCTTAACATCGTCTGAATTACGCCTTCCTCTTGAGTGTAGATATGTGAAAAATCCTTCTGTTCTCTAATCAGTGCTTCTGAATCGGTATTGTAGACATAGATTACCTTACCTACACTCTTATATCCTAAGCGAGGACTGGTAACTAAAGTAGGAAACTCAAATCTATCTTGTCTACCAACAAATGCGATATCCTTAAACCTAAAACTGTTTCTCAAATCTGAGTTTAATCTATCAAAAAAGATATTGACATCCTCCTCTGGTATCGGTTGGTTAAATCTCTGCCAAATTCGCACGCCACTACTAAAGGTAGCATACGCTACCAAAGACAAAATGCCAATCAGCATAACCACAATAAGAAGCTCTATAAGGGTAATGGCAAATTTACTTTTGCTCTGTATACATCGCATAGGCTATCCTTGATATGCTGACATCTTTTTTCCCTCTGCGCCAAGTAGCCCTTAGGTTAATGCGGTATAGATTTTGATTTTTATCTATAACACTGCAACCAAATTCCCATTGTCTATCTTTTGGCATCAAGATAAATTCGCAGGCAGGTTCAAGGTTTGGGGCTATATTAAAATGGGTAATACTATCCTGTGCCTGCCAAATAGTCTCATCCAGGCAGGGAGCAATCCTAAGATAATCAAGGCAGTAGTTGAAAGAGTCTAAAGAGATAAAAAATGCCTGGTATATCAATAGTACACCCAATACAAAGATAACGGTGGTAACCATTATCTCAATAAGGGTGAAACTTCTATTCCCAATTCTTGACATCATCAGCGCTCTCTATGCCATCCTTGCCCAAAGAGTATAGGTCGTAATCTGCGCGGTGCTCACCAGGAGCCTTGTATTTGTATTCTCTACCCCAGGGGTCTATAGGCTTCTTCTCTAAATACGGACCATTCCAGTTATTAGCTGAGGCAGGCTTGTTCAATCATGCCTCCAGCCCTTCTGAGGTGGTAGGAAAACTGCCGTTATCCAATTCATAGAGCTTCAGGGCGGTAGCGATATTAGCATTGATATCTGCCTTGGCAGCTGCTATGCGCGCCTGCTCTCCTCTACCAGTGAGCCGCGGCATAACCATTGCCACCAGGGCTCCAATAATTATCACCACCAACATCAATTCAATCAGCGTGAATCCCTTTGTTCTTTTATTTAACATATGTTACTGCCCTCCTTTATCCACATAATCTATCCATCTCTCCTCAAACTCAGCCATACTCTTTATATAGGTACTGTAAACAGATAGTAATGCCTCTTTAAATGTCTTTCCATCGCGCAGCTGTCTACAAAAGTGTGCAAAATTATCAGAGCCATACCTCTCTATCAAAAAACCCACTAGAGAAGCTGATTGTAGATAGTAGGTATCTATAAGCATATCCGCGCTTAAAAAAAGAATCCCCTCCTTGCCATCCTTTGTGCGTGTAGGACGGATATATATGTTCTCCTTGTATCTGATGTTTCTGATATCTAAACGCATCATATCTTCTAAAGAAAGTAAACCATCCCTATCAAGAAATTGCTTTGCCATATGTTTTATCTGCTTACGCTTAGGCTCCTCTTCCCATTGCGCCACCCCTTCATCTAACCAAAGCGGTATTTCTCCTTTAAATCCCACAAAGTCTCTGAATATAAGATGTGCCATCTCATGGGGAAGTATAGAGCAAAGGAACTCATTGCTTCCTGCATAGCTGGCAATAATCTTCTTGTTATAATCTGCCATACCATGTGACCAGGTAGGCTGACCCGTAGAGCTTAAAAAAGAATCGCGATTTGGATAAAGATAAATCTTTACCCTCTTATCCCACAACCAGAATTCGCTATAGCGAGGATAACCCAAATCTGTAGCAATGCGCTGGTAATAAACCTCTGCCTTGTTTAATATCTCTCTGGCAAAACCATCTTCCCCTGTAAAGTATACAATAAAATGCTCACCGCTCAAGTCTTGCCAAGACTCTTTGGTATCGGCACAGGTAGAATTACACTCCAAGATAAATAACAAAAAATAAAACAAAAAAAACTTGTAGATAACCTTTCTCATTCTGTTCCTATCTGATCATAATATTAATCTCAAAGATAGGCAGAAGCATTGCTATTACAATAAAACCCACCACCACACCCATCAACAGGATCATCACCGGCTCTAAAAGATTGGCTAAGACCCTTAAGTATTCATCCGTATCACGCTCATAGACATCTGCTACCTCAGACAGGGCCTCAGCAAGTTTACCCGACTCCTCGCCTACCGCCACCAGATTACTCATAAAAACAGGAAACAATTTTGATTTCTTAAGACTCCCACCCAAAGAACCACCCTGTTCTAAATCTTTATAGCTGTTTCTTAGCTGTCTCCTTAATACCTCATTATTTAATACAAAAACCGATATCTCCATTGCCTTCAATATAGGAATACCACTCTTTATAAGCATCTCCAAGGTCCGACTAAATCTGGCCAACTCATTTTTAAGAATAAATTTTCCTAATACAGGAATCTTAAACTCCAGCAAACTCAAGAATCTC
>JAMWDE010000024.1 GCA_023818905.1 Candidatus Omnitrophota bacterium
TAATACAACGAATAGTAGTTGTCTTGCCCGCGCCATTGGGACCCAAAAAACCAAAAATCTCCCCCTCCCGTACATAAAAGCTCACCCGGTCCACTGCCAAAAATTTCCCAAACCGCTTCGTAAGCTCCTGGACTTCAATCGCTAATTCAGGCATCTATTTCTCTCCCCGCTCACTCAGAAGCGAAATGAAGACATTTTCCAATGAAGGTGGAACCAAACGGTGATCAATGATTTTGACCTCCCGCTCTTTAAGCTCCTCTTCCACCCTCAGAAAATCTCGATCTGGATCAGAAACCACTAAATTTAACCGGTCTCCAAAAACCTGCACCTCCTTGATTCCTGGAAGAGCCCTTAACCATTTTGATGCCTCCCGGCTTTGCTGGGAGACCAGCTCAATAATGCTCTCTTTCATCAAAGCTTTCACCTTTGGATTTGGTTTGAGTCCAGATACATTTTGCATATTATACGAGATAACTGATTTATCCATAAAGGGTCTGGCGCAGTTTATCTTTCGGCAGTTTGTATGTGAACTGAAAAAATATAGATATATAAATATTATGGATGACTCGGGTTTAGATAATCTAAAACAGGTTAAGTTCTCTTATCATCCAAGAAGGCTTATTCCAGCTTATATAGCTACAAAATCTTATGCATAAGAATATTGATGAAGTAGAGTTTAGCATATTTGACACCGAGACCACAGGACTCAAGCCCCACTTAGGCGATAGGATTGTTGAGATCGCCGCTGTTAGGTTGAAAGGCAAGAAAAGGCTAGCCACATTCCGGAGTTTGGTTGATCCCGGCAGAGGTATCTCTGAGTCTGCTTTTTTAGTAAACAGGATCACCTCTCAGATGCTTAGTGGTGCTCCCTCCACAGAAGAGGTGATACCCAGATTTTTGGATTTTATTAAAGGTAGTTATCTCTGTTCTTATAATGCAGGGTTTGATTTGGAATTTTTAAACCAAGAATTAAGATTGATGGGCTGGCAACCCTTAAAAAACATACTGGTGGTGGATATACTGAAGATGGCAAGGAGACTTATGCCTGGTTTAGAGCGTTATGCACTTTGGTTTGTAGCCGAAAGATTAGGAATTAAAAATGAGCAGAAGCACCGCGCCTTGGCAGATGTGATGCTTACTGTAGAAGTATTTGAGAGGCTTAAGGAGATATTACAGACAAAGGGTATCATTGATTTTAATAATTTTTTCCATCTATTTGGACTAAATGCAGATTTCTTAAATGATATAAACTATCAGAAGATCAGTCAGATACAGGAAGCGTTGAATCTGGGAGTAAGGCTTAAGATAAGATATCTCTCTCATTCTTCTGCACAGGTAACTGAAAGAGAAGTCCTACCCGAGGAGATTAGGCATGAAGGAGACCACAGTTATCTGCTAGGCCACTGCTACCTAAGAAACGAAAAGCGTTCATTCAGAATAGATAGTATATTAGATATGGAGATGGTATAAATGGGATACCTTAAGATAGAACTTCCTTTTTGGATAAAAAAACCGGTTTTGGCCTTAGGAGCGCATACAAAGAATACCCTCTGTTTTGTCCAGAATAATCTTGCCCACATAACTCAAATACATCAAAATTTAAATGACCCTGGTGATTTTCTAAGATTTCAGAAAGCTGTAAAGGGTTTTCTTAAGAGGTCGCCTAAAATTGTTGCCTATGATTTGCACCCCGAATACCAATCTACTAAATATATCAGGCAATTGTCAGCTAAGAGCTTTGACCTATCAGCTGTACAGCATCACCATGCCCACATCGCCAGTTGTATGGCAGAAAATGGGCTTAAAAATCAGAAGGTGATAGGCGTGGCTTTTGATGGCACTGGTTTAGGTTTGGATAATACCCTTTGGGGCGCAGAGTTTTTAATCTGCGATTACAAGAATTTTATAAGGATAGGACATCTAAGAGAGATTCCTCTTTTGGGTGCAGAGAAGGCGATACTAGAACCTTGGAGGATAGCTGCTTTATGGTTATATCTTATCTACAGAGAAAATCTTTTGAATCTAAAGTTAAATTTTGTAAAGCATATAGCTAAAGATAAATGGCAGATTTTAAAGAAGATGTATCTTAGCAATTTTAATGCACCCCTGGCAAGCAGTATGGGTAGATTATTTGATGCTGTAGCCAGTATAGTTTTGTTAAAATTTAAAGCCAGATTTGAAGGTGATTTGGCTATGGAGCTGGAAAGGATGGCTTTCAGCTCGTCAGGTCAGCAACTCATCAGCTCAAAGGTTAAGGGTTACAGGTTTAAAATAATAAGAGAGAACGATACATATATCATTGAACCGTTACCTGTATTCAAGGAGATAGTTTTAAATCTTAAGGCTAAAGACCCCAAAGAGGAAATCGCTTATAGATTCCATTTTACAGTTGCCCAGATGATAGATAAGATGTGCTTAAGTTTAAGAAGAGAATTTAAGATAGATAAAGTAGCTCTTTCCGGGGGTGTATTTCAGAATAGGCTTTTAGCTAATCTGAGTTCAGGATTATTGCTTAAAGATGGCTTTAAGATTTTTACACACAAGAGATTACCTTGCAACGATGCCAGTCTTTCTTTAGGTCAGGCAATTATTGGAGGTGTAAAGAGTTGATATGTGTTTAGGCATTCCGATGAAAATAAAGGATATCAAGGGGGAATTTGCCACGGTAGAGGCCGGCAGATTAATCCGTACCATAAATGTCCAGATGTTACCTTCGGTTAAAGTAGGAGATTATGTAATTGTGCACGCAGGTTTTGCCATACAGAGATTAGACCCCCAGAAGGCAAAACAGACTCTAAGATTAATCCATGAGATACATCGATGAATTTCGTAACAAAAAACTGATTGAGAAAATCTGCGCCAAAATAAAAAAGATTACTCCCTCTTACCATATAAATATTATGGAGGTATGCGGTACCCATACACAGAGTTTCTTTAGGTTTGCTTTAGATAAACTTTTACCCAAAAATCTTAGGCTTATCTCAGGACCAGGCTGTCCGGTATGTGTAAGCACACAGGAGTATATAGAAGAGACAATAAGGTTAGCAAAAGATAAGAAAAACATCATCTTGACCTTTGGGGATTTACTGAGAGTTCCAGCAGCCAATTCTACCTTAGAGCAAGAGAGGGCAAAGGGTGCGCAGGTGGTCGTAGTTTATTCTCCGTGGGATTCTCTTAATTTTGCCCAGACTAATCCTAAGAAAAGGATTATATTTTTGGCTGTAGGTTTTGAGACTACTGCACCCACCATCGCCTTAAGTATCCTAGCAGCCAAGAAACAGAATATAAGAAACCTTTTCTTTTTTTCTGCCCTAAAATTGATTCCGCCAGCAATGCGCTATCTCGCAGAAGACCCCCAGTTAAGACTGCATGGTTTTTTGTGTCCCGGTCATGTCTCTACCATCATTGGTACAAGCTCATATGAATTTATACCTAGAAGATATGGTATTGCCTGTTGTGTAGCAGGTTTTGAACCTCTGGATATACTGGAGGGAATTTACCTGCTTATTCAACAGATAGCAGATAAAAAACCAACCGTAGCTAATCAGTATATCCGAGTAGTAACTAGAACAGGTAATCTTAAGGCAAAAAGAGTTATCCAGCAGGTTTTTAAAGTATCAGATGCCTCCTGGCGAGGTTTAGGCAATATACCCAAAAGCGGTTTGAGGATAAAAAAAGAATTCGCTCGTTTTGATGCAGAGGATATCTTTAGTCTTAGACCCAAAACTTACGACTCAAAACTGATAACTAATAGATGTCGTTGTGGTGACGTCTTAAAAGGAATAATTTCTCCAACTGAATGCCCTTTGTTTTCTAAAACTTGTTCGCCTCAGAATCCGCAGGGACCTTGTATGGTTTCCTACGAAGGAGCCTGTAATGCATATTTTAAATACAGGTCAAAAGACAAGAATATTTAAACTTTATCTTTTAACTTTTATCTGGCCACTCTTTATTTTAATTTCTTTAGAAGGTTGCGTTCAGGATGATTCTTTTCAACAGGCACAGCATTATGTTAGGCAATCCCAAATTTATTACCAAAAGGCAGTAGAAAGATACAAAGACCTGATTGCCCAAGGAAAGGATTTAGACGAACTGCATTACCGATTAGGCCAGATTTATTTTAGTCACGGAGATTTTCAGCAGGCGCAAGAAGAATTCAAAAAGACAAATATCCAGGAGGCAAAAAAGTTTCTAGCCATATCTTTTTATCGCTTAGGTAATTTTACTGATGCATTGGATATTTTTAGTAAGTACGAAATAGATGATGAGGAATATCTATACTACTATGGATTAACCTGCGAGAAATTAAATCTCTTTGATAAGGCGTTGAGTGTATATGGCAGAATAAAATCTGAGAATCTTTTTGTCTTGGCTAAAGAACGCATCCAGACCATTAAGAAGGAAGCAGGTTTGATAAGGATAGAAGAGATAGACCCAAAGGTGCACCGATTAATCAATCAGGCTCCTAATCAGCAGGATTATCCTCAGGCAGGCGCACTGATTCTATCTTGCGATGAGAAGATTGAGGTTACTGCTGATAACAAACAGATCATTTACCTACATTACATAGTTAAGATTCTCAATGAGCGCGGAAAAGATAAATTTTCTGAGAGTAGCATAGATTACGACTCTACCTATGAAAAGGTTGAATTAGAGTACGCCCGTACCATAAGACCTGATGGCACAGTGATAGATGTGGGCAGTCGTCATATCAGGGATGTATCTAAGTATCTTAACTTTCCACTATACAGTAATGCCCGTGCTTATATAATCTCATTTCCAGAAGTCACTGAAGGTGCGGTAATAGAATACAAGGCCAAAGTGCATTGTAACCAGATGATTAATAAAAAAGATTTAGTTTTGAGTTATCCAGTTCAGTCTTCTGAACCGGTTATTTCAGCAAATTTTAGCATCGCTTTACCAAAGGATAGGATTTTAAAGATAAAGACCCTGAACGAACAGTACAATGATTTTGGCGCTGATTTAAAACCCAATATAAAAACCGAAGAAGGTTATATTATTTACGGTTGGCAGTTTAAAGATATACCCCAGATTATCCCAGAATCAAATATGCCTGCGTCGGTTGAAATAAATCCTACTATGGTTGTCTCTACATTTACCCAATGGCAGCAAGTATACGAATGGTGGTGGGGTTTGACTAAGGATAAGATAGAGCCATCTGATGCGATAAGACAGAAGGTTAAAGAGCTAACCCAAGGCTTAGATTCGCAAGAGGCAAAAGCCAGGGCGATTTATAATTTCTGTGCCCAGGAGATTCGTTATGTAGCAGTAGAATATGGAGAGGCAGGTTACGAGCCGCATCAAGCTAACGATGTATTTACCAATAAGTATGGAGATTGTAAGGACCAGGCAATACTTTTGGTTTGTATGTTAAGAGAGGCAGGGCTTTTGGCTTACCCAGTGTTGATATCTACCAGAGATTACTACGACCTAAACGAAGATTTTCCGGCAGTTATTTTTAATCACTGTATCGCTGCTGTACTCATAGAGGATAGATTGGTCTTTCTTGATCCTACCTCTCAGACCTGTTTATTTGGTGACCTACCTGCAGATGATCAGGCAAGAAAGGTGCTGTTATTTAAAGAGGATGGCTACACTATACATTCTACTCCCCTATATCCTGCAGCACATAATCTATCAAAGCAACACCTTAAGATAAGAATAAATGAGGATGAGTCTATATTTGCTGATAAGTTTATTTTTAGTTATGGTATATACGACCAAGCGCAGAGATTCTGGCTTATTTATACTCCACCTGAATTGATTGAACAGGCATTGCAGGAGAGGATTCAAGATATCTCCATAGGAGCACAGTTGAAGGATTACCGTATAGAGAACTTGAAGAATCTCAATGAGCCGGTAATATTGGATTACTCTTTTTATGGTCCAGAGTATTTTACCTCTGCAGGTAGATTAAGGATATTGCCTCAGTTGAGTGGTATGGATACTTCCTGGGTGGCAAAAAGAACACGTAGATATCCGATAGATTTCACTATCTTAGACAGCAAAGAGACTATTGTAGAGATTGAAATCCCTGCTAATTTTGCGATAAGATATATACCCAACAAGATAAAAGAAGAAAGCCGTTGGTTAGATTTTTCTGTAGATTATACCCAACAGGCAAACAGGATAATCTTTACCGAAAAGATAAACCTAAAGAAAAATAAAATCTTTTCAGATGAATATCCAGAGGTTAAAGAATTCGTAGAAAGTTTAGCCAAGCAGACTAAACAGAGGATTGTGCTTGAGAAGATAAGGTAGAGCTATGTTTAAAAAAGAGTATTTAGGTAAGGAACGCAGGCAATATATACGTTTGGATTCGGTATTTCCGGTGAGGATGCGTCTGTTAAGTCTGGATAACCAACAGTATTTATCAGATTGGATTCAAGGTTTTACTAACAATGTATCAAAAAAAGGAATATGTCTGCAAATAAATAATTTAAATACTGAATCAGTAGAACTTATAAAACAAAAGAAGATAAAACTTTCGCTAGAGATAGAATTGCCTTTGGGCGTTCATCCTGTTAGTGCGTTGGCAGAGGTAGTTTGGGTAAGGGATATACCTGAGAGGGCCGACTGGATTCTTATCGGAGCGCGCTACGAAAGAATAGAGTCAAGCCAGAATAACAGGATAATGCGTTATGCCTGGACAAAGAGATTGTTTTTGCCTGGAGCTTTGACTATTATATTTATTTTAGGTTTAGGTTTTGCTTTTAATGTTTACTTGAACACAAAACTCATCAAAGGAAACAAGGCCTTGGTTAATCAACTAATTCAGATTCTGCAGGATTCCAGTATAGCCAAGCAGAAGATAAAAGAGATAAACAGAGAAAAACAGGACCTGTTGTTGAAAATTCAGGCCCTGGAGTTGCGTATCCAGAATATAGAGAAAGAAAAGGTACAATTACTTGAGGAAGAAAAAACAAAAAGGATTGAGGCAGAAAAAAAGATTGATGAACTTAATTTACAGATCGATAGATTATCCCAAGAGAAGGCATCTATACAAGAACGGTTGATTGACCTACAGAGTAAAGAGAATGCGGTTACAGAGGAACTTTTGCGTTTAGACAAAAAGAAGGCAAATTTAGAAAAAGCAAATATAGAAAAGATGTATCATTGGCTGTCGGTCCACCAGAATCCTCGCACTGGTCTAATATTGAGCTTCGAAGGTTCAAGCGATATCGTAGACTGGGGTTTTATCTATGATCAGGCCTTGGCAGCTCAGGTTTATAATATATTTTCTGATTATCAGCGGGTAAAGAAGATATTTGATTTCTTTCAGAAGAAGGCAAAGAGGAAAGGCGGTTTATTTTTCAATGCCTACTATGTGAGTGACGGTTTACCTGCAGAATACATAATCCACAGTGGACCTAATATCTGGTTAGGCATAGCAATTCTACAGTATACAAAAAAAACTCAGGATACAAGGTACCTGGATTTAGCTGAAGAGATTGCCCGGGTAATGATGGATTTACAAAATCAGGATAAGGAGGGAGGAATACGTGGAGGTCCGGATAATTTTTGGTATTCTACGGAGCATAATCTGGATGCCTATGCATTTTTTAATATGTTGTATAAAATAACTGCTAAAGAGTATTACCTTAAGGCGGCGGATAAGATTATAAATTGGCTCTTGTTGCACACCTATGACCACCCAGATGTTCCTGTAAGGCGTGGTAAAGGCGATGCCACCATTGCCACAGATACTTATGCTTGGTCTATTGCCAGTTTAGGCCCACAAAGATTAGAACAGTTAGGGATGAATCCAGATAGCATTATGGAGTTTGCTGAAGATAATTGTAAAGTAGAGGTCTCTTTTATACGTCCAGAGGGTAGAATGGTAAGGGTCAAAGGTTTTGATTTTGCGCCTCAGAGGAATCTGGCAAGAGGAGGGGTAGTTTCTGTAGAGTGGACTGCTCAGATGATTATCTCTTTTAAAATTATGGCAGACTACTATTACAAAAAAGAGATGGTCGCCAAGGCAAGGTCTTATGAGAGGAAGGCTGAAGATTATATGGCAGAGTTGGCTAATATGATTATCTCGAGCCCTTCTGCCTCAGGTCAGGGAGAAAGTTGCCTGCCGTATGCCAGTCAGGATTACGTAGATACAGGTCATGGCTGGTTTACACCCAAAGGTAAATCTACTGGTTCAGTAGCTGCAACTGCTTACACCTTGTTTGCTTATTATAATTATAATCCTTTGCAACTGGAGAATTAGATTTAGATGAACCTAACCTTAGATTCTATTTATAAAAGACTCTATGCCTATTTTGGACCTCAGTATTGGTGGCCAGGTGATTCTGTTTTTGAAGTAATTGTAGGCGCTATATTAACCCAGAATACCAACTGGCTTAACGTAGAGAAGGCAATCAAAAATCTTAAAGAAGCCGGATTATTGTTGCCCAGAAGACTCTATAACCTTCCCATCCGCAGACTAGCTTCGTTTATTAAACCGGCAGGCTATTACAATATTAAAGCAAGACGCCTAAAAGAATTCTTAGATTTTTTATTTAAGGAATATAAAGGTAGTTTAAAAATTATGTCTGGTATTTCTACCCCAAAACTACGCCAACAACTTCTTTCTGTAAATGGGATTGGACCCGAAACTGCGGATTCTATTCTGCTTTACGGATTTAACCGGCCGATATTTGTAGTGGATACATACACTAAAAGGATATTCTCAAGACACGGTTTTATATCTGAAGATGTAGATTATGCCACTGTCCAGAACTGGTTGATGAAGAATTTAAAAAAGGATGTAAAATTATTTAATGAGTATCATGCGCTTTTAGTTAAGTTGGGTAAGGAATACTGCTTGAAAAGGAGGCCTAGATGCGAAATATGTCCGTTAAAATAGTTAAGTGCAGAATACAAGGTGTAGAGCATAATGGTAAAATCCAAAAACTAAAGTTTTTGATTTTGGGTTTCGGTTTTTCGCTTTACCTTCTGAACTTTGCGCTACATTGTTACGCTGCCCCTTGTTATGGCACGAGGATGCCTAAACAGAAAGAATTCGCGATAGGAATGCAGACATACAATATTTTTAGACGTTACTTGGAAGAAGATTTTGGTAAGCTCAGAAGCACGCAGCATTTCTTTTTACTCTCTTGGGGTTTGTGTGATTGGTTGAGCATAGATTTGAAGGTTGGTACAGGTAATATAAAACAGAGGCCAACAAATCACTGTGAGGTTGATTATTCTTCTAATTTTGCAGGAGGTTATGGGTTTCGGTTAAAGTTAGCCCAGAAAGATAAGCTCAAGACAGTTTTTGGATTTCAACATATCAGCGTGCACCCTAAGAGCATCTATGTGGATGGGCTGAAGAATAGAGCGGTATTAGATGACTGGCAGGTTGGCCTCTTGGGCTCATACGATTTTAAGAAACTCATCCCCTATATAGGTAGTCGTTGGTCAAGGTTGGATTACATCCACTGGCAGGGAGATTCCAGAAAGCGCAGGATGTCTGACCTTACTAAGGGTGTTGGTCTTATATGTGGTTTAGATGTACCTTTAAGAGAAAAGGTTTGGATAAACCTGGAGATACAAGCGTTTGATAGCCAGGCTGCCGCCTTCAGTATTAACTATAGTTTCTGATATGATAGATGATTACCAAAACTCGGCTTATAAAACTTACCCAGCAGCTTATCAGTATTGATTCCCAGAATCCACCGGGAGATGAATACTGTATTGCTGGTTTTGTAAAAAGGTATCTTGAGATATTGGGATTAAGAACGAAAATCTATGAGTTTAAAAAGAGACGCTCCAATGTCGTAGCATATATTAAAGGAAGAAATAAAAAACATTCACTTCTTATTACTCCGCATTTAGATACGGTACCCGCAGGAAGAAATTGGAGATTTAAACCTTTTTATGCAAAAATCTATAAAGGTAAACTTTATGGTTTAGGTGCAACTGATTGTAAGGGGAATCTGGCTTGTGCCCTGGAAGCAATAAAGAGTTTAGTGTTACCGCAATATAATAATGTCACCTTTCTGCAAAGTAGAAATGTCAGGGTAGCTTGATGTAAAATACCGCCTCTAGACCAAAAGGAGGTGGTATTATGC
>JAMWDE010000025.1 GCA_023818905.1 Candidatus Omnitrophota bacterium
AGCAGCCACTATCTTAAATACCGAACCCGGTTCAAATAGATCGCAGATTACACGATTACGTATCTTATCCTTTGTAGCCTGAGCATAGTTATTTAAGTCGTAGGTGGGTCTACTTGCTGATGCAAGGATAGCGCCTGTATGCGGGTCCATCACCACAATGCTGGCACCCTTGGCGTGATAGGTCTTAAAAGCCTTTTCAAGTTGACGTTCTGCAATATATTGGATCACCTCGTCTATAGTCAAAATAACATCATAGCCATCCTTAGGTAGAACCATCTTTTCAGAGAGGTCTATCTTGTTTTGGCGGGCATCTCTTAATATCAAAGCCCAACCCGGCTCGCCCCTAAGATAATCATCATAATAGAGCTCTACACCTTCAAGCCCTAGATTATCCAAACCGGCGAATCCCAAGATTTGGCTGGCAAGATAACCATTAGGATAGCAGCGTTTACTCTCCTTAATAAAACCGACTCCTCTAATATTTAAACTTCTTATTAACTCTGTTTGTTGAGACGTAACCTTCCTGGCAAGCCAAACAAAAGATTTTTTTCGGTACAATCTATCCCTTAAGTATGCAGGGCTGACATCCAGTATATGTGATAGTTGGCGGATAATATCATCCTTTTGATTATCTGGTATCTCGTTAGGTGTGGCGTAAACAGAATCTACAGCGATATTAACTGCTTGGGGATTAAGATTTGTATCGTAGATGGCTCCACGGCGAGGTTCCAACTCTACAAATAGATTGTGTTGCCTCTTTGCTATAGCGGAGAGATATTGGAAGCGGAATATCTGGATAAAAAAAAGACGCACTATGCAGAGGAATAGAAATACAAAAAAGAAGATAAATACCGCCTCACATCTGCGGTGGTAATTATCAATATACAACTTAATATTATTTTTAATATTTTGATGGTAAGTTTACCTAACCATCAATATATTGTTAAAATAATTAGGGTCTTGCTTCGGCCTGGCGTTTAATGCCAATAAGACGAGATACAATATTTGCCTTCTCTGGCTGGGAAGCGCCTTTTAGATTCTCTTTAGGAATAGGTAGTCTTACCAACCAATATCCTAACGGTATCTCATAATCCGAACTATCACATACCTTATCAGCCAGATTTATCAAGGATGCACTCTTTTTAAGATTATATCTCAAAATTATATTTTTATCAACTAACTCCTGCAATTCAGTGATCTTCTTGTGGCCTAAATATCCGAGACGAAATATCTCTGTCTGTTGATAGACATACAGGATGGATAAAGCGGTAATTGAGATTATCAATAATAAAATGGCATAAAGTCTCATCTGCTTCTTTATATCCTTTCCGCAACCCGTAACTTTGCACTGCGGCTTGAGGGATTTATCTTTATCTCCGAACGCATACATACAATTGGCTTCGGCGTTATTATCTTAAGTTTCCCCTTAGAGCAGGATTCACGAAAACTAAATTTTACAATGCGATCCTCTAAGGAATGGAAGGATATCACACATATTCTGGCATTAGGATTTAGGTAATCTATTACATCTTTCAGGGCAATCTGCAATGCTTCTAATTCCCTATTCACAGCAATACGCATTGCCTGAAAGGTTTTCGTGGCAGGATGTATGCGATAGTACCTATTTTTATATCGAGGAGGTATGGCTTTAAATACAATATCTGATAACTCTAAGGTAGTGGTGATTGGATGGCTTTGCCTTTCTTTTACTAGAAAACTGGCGATACGATTGTGCCATCTCTCCTGTCCAAAATTCCACAGTAAAGCCGAAAGTTCCTCTTGATTAAGGTTATTTACTAAGTCGTAAGCAGAGATATAACTGGTCCTATCCATGCGCATATCCAGTGGCCCTTCAGTCTGGAAACTAAATCCTCTCTGCGGATTCTCTAATTGAAACCGTGAAACACCTAGGTCAAATAGAATCCCATCTATCTTTCTGATGTTCATCTGATTTAATATTGTAGATATATCCATAAAATTACCGTGGACGAATTCACACGAACCTGAAAAACCACTTAATCTTGTCTGAGCAACAGACAAGGACTCTTCATCTCGGTCAATGCAGATAAGCCTGCCGTTGGGCAGAATCTTTTCTATTATCGCCAAACTGTGTCCCCCTACGCCCACTGTTGCATCTACTATAATCTTGCCAGCAGAGAGATTTAGATAATGCAAAACCTCTTTGAGCATAACCGGGATATGTGTTATATTTTCCATCTTTTAAATACCCATTAACTTTTCAGCAATCTCTTCAAAGGACTGATGTGACGAATTGTAAAACTCTTCCCATCTTGTCTTTGCCCAGATTTCAATTCTATTGGATACGCCCACAATAACCACATCCCTTTTTATCTCAGCAAAATCCTTTAGATACTGCGGGATAAGAATTCTACCCTGTTTATCAGCAGTAACCTCTACTGCTCCAGAAAAATATAAACGGTTGAATGTGCGTGCCTGTTGGTTGGTAAACGGGACTGCCTTGAATTTATTTTCTTGTAACCTCCATTCCTCTTCGGAAAACATAAATAGACACCTATCCAACCCGCGCGTAATAAAAAACTTATCTATGAAATTAATCTTGGCAACCTCGCGAAACCTGGCAGGTAAGATAAGGCGGCCTTTACGGTCTATGGTATGGATATATTCACCGTAAAACATAGGCGGATTTTACTCCACTTTACACCACTTTATGACACTTTGTACCCATAGTATAGGAAAATTTCTTTTTTTTGTCAAGACAAAAATAGTTAAAAAGTATTTAAATACAATAAATAGTATGAATTAAGGGCTTGATGTAGATATATTGGGGTAATTTTTAAGGGAGGAAAAGAATCTCCTGGCGGTAATTACATCCTTTCTGATCTGCGCTACTAGAGATTGAGAAGAAGGAAATCTTTTTTCTTCTCTTATCTTTTTTATAAACATGACCTCTAATTCTTTCTTGTAGATATTCTTGTGAAAATCCAAGATATGCACCTCTATGTGAGTAATATAAGTCTCTGTATCTTGTAATGCAAAGGTAGGGCGTTTACCAATATAACAGAGACCGTTTAGACGTTTTTTGTCGACGATAACGTTGACTAAATATATACCTGAAGGAGGTAGAACTTCTTGATACGGATTGATATTGGCAGTGGGAAACCCTAATTTTTTCGCCACAGAGGTACCTCTGATTACCTTTCCCAAGATACTCACTGGTCGCCCCAATAGTCTTTTAGCCAAAGCAAGTCTGCCTTGGGTTATCAGTTTACGGATATAGGTACTACTGATAGAGTGCTGATTTATCTTTCTGGTCTCAAATAATTTTAATCTGTAGCCTCCCTCTAAAGAAAACGTTTTCAAAAGAGAGACATTACCCTGGGCGTCTCTGCCAAATCTGAAATTTTTCCCCACTAAAATATAGGTCGGGCCGAGTTTGGCTATAAGTATCTTCCGGATAAAATCTGTAGGTTTAATCCGTGCAAAATGACTATCAAATCTAATTACTACACAAACATCAATCCCCAATTCCTCAAGGATACGCAATCTGTGTCTCAAAGAATAGATACTCTTCTGCCCTTGTGGATGCGGGTGGAAAGTAACAACTATGCTTGTGCCACCAATTGCCTTGGCTTTCTTTAATGTTTCTTTAAGAATTAGCGTATGACCAAGATGTACGCCATCAAACACACCTAAGGTCACTACTGGCTTGGAATAACGTTTAATTCTATTTATGCCATAAATAATCTCCATAGTTATATCTTACGTTTCAACTCCTGGTAAACTCTATTTAAGACTTTTTTGGTTACAGTATTTAAACTACCATCTATATCTGCTCCACTTGCCTGCCTATGTCCTCCTCCTCCAAAAGAAGCGGCAATTTTATTAACATCCAGTTTCCCTTTTGAACGAAAGTTAACCCTTATTTTGTTTTTAGACTTAAGGTCTTCCTTAAAAAGTATTGCTAACTCTACATCCTTTACTGCGCGAGCAAATTTTAAGACCTCCTCAGTTATATCTAAAGACAAAGTCGTTTCTTTAAATAATCTCCTTCTTAACTTAAACCATATGACCTTACCTGAAGAATCACGCTTCATACCTTTCAGAATTTTGATCAACAGTTTCATCTCATCAAAGGGTATATCTTCATATATGTTTCTATAGATTCTAACTATATCCAAATCGTATTTTAACAACTCAGACACCACTCTGTGAGTCAGGCTTTTAGTGTTGGCATAACGAAATGAGCCTGTATCTGTGAGGATACCTACGTAAAGGGCGGTAGCTATATCTTTATTTAAAGGTATATGTAATTTTCTATAAAGTTTATAAATTATCTCTGCAGTAGATGAAACATATGGCTCTACCCAATTTATATTTCCAAACATTCTATTACTTATATGATGGTCTATATTAAGAACTATCTTTCTATCTAGACTTATATTGGAAACCTTTCCAGTTCTTTCTAAATCAGAACAGTCTAAGACTGCCATACAGTCAAATTTTATATCTTTCAAATCCTGGCTATATCTGGCTATCTTGTGTGCATAAGGAAGAAATCGGTATCTAAAAGGTATTCATCATCATTCACAATGTAAACCCTCTTACCCATACCCTTAAGGAGTATGTAAAGTGCTATCTCTGAACCTAGGGCATCTGCCTCAGGATTCTGATGGCTGGTTATCAGAAAACTTTTGTTATCTTTTAGGCAAGCGATTACCTTTTTTAGGCTCATCTTCCTTTTTTATCTCTTCTAGTACCTTTTGTATACTGATACTGTATTCGCTAGACTTATCTTCCTTGAAAACAAACTCTGGCGCAAATCTGAGCCTCAGCCGTTGCGCTAACAATCTACGGATAAATCCCATTGCTGAATCTAAGGCCTCTTTGGTTTTTTTATAATCTTCGTCTATACCCAAAACACTGTAAAAAACTTTTGCATACCTTAAATCAGCAGTAAGCTCAACGCGGGTAACCGTAACAAACCCTAAACGGGGGTCTTTTAATTCATAATGAATTATATTGCTTATCTCCTTCTTTAATGCCTGCGCGACCTTATCTGCCCTTAACATATTCTAAAACCTCCTTGGAATTAGATTAACTCTATTGCGTAATCGATTATGTCAACATTGTAACGTTCAATAAAATTTATTACCTTGGAAAGTAAGCTGTTCATATCAGCTCTGTTGTTCTCTATACCTACTATGGCCAAGGTTGATCTCTGCCATTTATCCTCATCGTCTATCTGGCTTACTGCTACATTAAAATGACGACGTAATCTGGCCTTAAGGCTATGCAAAACAAACCTCTTTTCCTTAAGGGAATGGCTGTCTGGTATAAAAATAGATACCTTCAAAATACCTACCGTCACAGTTTAATCTTGTCTTTCAAACCAATTTTGACAATTAAGTTTTTTACTAATGTTAACTCTTCTTTCTTTGAACTTATCAAACCGCTGAGTTTTGCCTTAAAAACCTCCCTAAAGATCTTTTTATACAAAGGTCCTGGCGGGATACCCAATTTAAGTAAAGCATCTCCGTTGATATATAAACGCATGCCGCTGTAATTATCCAGAAAGCTTCTTATATGTTTCTGTATATTCTTGTGCCTATATCTTGCTTTAATCATAAGTATAATCTCATAACTTAAAGGCTTGAAGAAATTATAAAGTACATATGGCTCTAATCTAGAATTTTTTAATCTACGGATATGCCTTAACGCAATCGTCTTGTAAGACAGTATCCTCTGTGTATCCGATCTAGAGAAAGCAAACTTTCTACAGATAGACTTAACTGTCTTAAGGGCAAGGTCATCAACTACTCCTATAAAATAAATAAGCCATCTATCAAGTTGTTTGAAGTGCGGGTAGGTATGTTTAAACCAGGATATCTGTCTTTCTATCTCTTTGAATAAGTTATAATCATCTCTTGAGATGTGTAGGTATGGATGTATAAATTCTAACGTCAATAGTTTTTGAATACGCCTCAACAATTCTAAAGGATGCTCTTCCTTCAATATCAGAATTAACTCATCGCGAATTCTATGGGGCTGCACCTTTAATAACATCCTCTTTCCTGCAGCTTCCTTAAGACATCTTAGGGTGTTAGGCTCTATTGTGAAGTGGTATCTCTTCTCAAAACGTATCCCTCTTAACATCCGCAAGGGGTCATCAATAAAGCTCAGATTATGTAATATGCGTATCTTTCTCTCAAAGAGGTCTTTTTTGCCATCGTAGAAGTCTATCAGTTTACCAAAATTATTCTTGTTTATGCTTATTGCCATAGCATTTATGGTAAAATCGCGTCTGAATAAATCATCCTTTAGACTGCCCGGTGTGACTAAAGGCAAGGTTGCTGGTTTGGGATAGACCTCTTTTCTGGCAGTAGCAATATCAACTTTAAAATTATTATCCAGAGTGACTGTAGCAGTGCCAAATCTATGGTGGCATATAAGTTTTGCCTTTAATATATCGCTGAGCCGTTCTGCAAACTTTATGCCGTCGCCCTCCACTACAATATCCAAATCAAAATTTTTAACTCCTAGGATTAAATCGCGTACAAATCCACCCACTAGATATACTGCCATATTCTTACGAGAGGCAAGATTGCTTGCTAAATGAATCAGCTCCTTGAGTTGCTGCGGTAGCCTATTTAAGCATCTCTTTATATCTATGTTATTAACAGCCATCTTCTGTAACCTTGGTAGCTATCTTTAAGCTCTGGGATGAAACATCTTGTGTATGGTCTTCAATCTGTCCTTATTGATATGTGTATAAATCTGGGTGGTGGAGATATTAGCATGACCCAACATCTCCTGAACCGCACGTAAATCGGCACCTCTCTCTAATAGATGTGTAGCAAAAGAATGTCTTAAGATATGCGGCTTTATAGGTTTTTTTATTCCAGCTTCTTGGGCATACTTTTTGATAATCTTCCAAAGACTCTGTCGACTGAGTCTATTGCCAAAACGGTTGAGAAACAAAAAATCACTTTCCTTATTTCTCAACAGTTTTTTCCGACCCACCTCTATATACCTCTTTATATAGTAAATGGCCTTCCTACCCAAAGGCACAATCCTCTCTTTGTTCCCTTTGCCTATACAGCGCACAAATCCTACTTCCAGATTCACATTATCTAACTTTAGATTCACCGATTCAGATACCCGCATACCTGTAGCATATAAAACCTCCAATATCGCTTTATCTCTTATCCCTTGAGGTTGTCTTAGATTAGGTTGATTAAGTAAGGCGTCCACCTCGTTGATAGAAAGTGTAGAAGGAATCTTCTTCCATAATTTAGGTGCATCTACCAAACTGCTAGGGTCAAAGCGCAAGATTCTTTCTTTCACTAAAAATTTATAAAATCCCTTTATGGCAGCCAACCTTCTGGCAATAGAATTTGTACTCAAGCCCCTATCTTTCTGGAAGAGCATAAAATTAGTTATGTCCTTCTTTGTAGTAGAAGCTATCTCCCCTATCGACTGTGACTTTAAAAAATCTATATAAAAATTCAGGTCTCTCTGATACGAAGTCACAGTGTTCTGCGCTAAACCGCGTTCAACCGATAGATAGTTTAAAAAAAACTCTACTAATTCTTGCATACTTCTTACCTAATATAAGAATGGATTATTCCTCTTTTCCTCTCCTATAGTAGAAGGAGGACCGTGTCCAGGATAGATAAGAGTATCATCTGCCAAATTAAATAACTTATCCTTTATGGATCTTATAAGAAATCTCTCATCTGCACCAGGAAAATCAGTTCTGCCGATACTATGGAAAAAGAGGGTATCTCCTGTGAAAAGGATCTTATTTTTGGGAGATTTCATTAAGAGGCACATTGCTCCTGGGGTATGACCCGGAGTGTGTATTACCTCTAATCTTATACCTTCTAACTCTATGATCTCTTTATCGTTTAGCGGCCTTATCAAATGTGATTTAACTTTAAAAGACCGTGATAGGAAGTTAGAGAGATTAAGACTCGCATCTTTAAGCAAGGGTATCTCGTCGCGGTGAATGTATATAGGTATCCCAAATTCATTATCACAACCGATATGGTCAATATGACCGTGGGTATTAATGATAAAAATGGGGTTCAGTTTGTACTTGTTTAAAATCTGCTCTATCTTCCTCTTTTCGTCTCCAGGGTCAATGATGATCGCGCTGGATTCCTTCCCTGAAGCCAAAACATAACAGTTCACTTGAAATGCACCTACGCAGATAGATTCAAGAATCATTTTAATTTAACGAATCCTTTATCTTAGAGTAAGAAAAATCGCGCAAGATATTCGCTTTTATCCTCTCGGCATCTAAACGGTATCTGTGGCTATGCGCGCCATAGATATCTTTTTTAATTGCATCCTTCAGTTGTTTCATTTGATTAATATAAAGATCTAACTCTGTCTTGCTGCCTTCTTTCAACAGAGTCCCCATTGACTCAAGATTTTTGATTGCCTCAGTTACAGTGTCTATGCGCTTTTTTTGATTTGTACCGTATGCCAAAGATTCAACGAGTTCACCTTGCCAGGATTTCCAGAATATAAAATACTGCCTATACAGCTCCTCCTTGGTCATCTGGGGGCCACTGTATTCCTCAGGCACAAGTACCAATTCTTCTTTAGGTGGTTCTCTTTTAGGTTTGCGTGTAAATTTGCGCGCCACTGCCTCACAACCAAAAATACCAAAAAGCAAAACATATAAAATAGAAATGGCAAGAATACATCTAAACCGACCATTGGACCTATGCAGATTGTAATATATCATTTAAGCATCCTCCTAAATTCTTCTTCATCAATTATCCTGATATTTAATTTTTTTGCCTTCTCTAACTTTGAGCCCGGGTTTTCTCCTACCACCACAAGATCGGTCTTCTTACTTACAGAAGAAGACGCCATACCTCCTAGTTGTCTCACAACAGCCTCTGCCTGGCTACGAGTAAAATTTTTCAGTTCACCTGTAAAAACTACTATCTTGCCTGTCAAGGCAGATTTCTTTACTAGCAAGGCGCGCTCTTCTAAATTTAGGCCTGCTTCTTTTAATTTCTTAATCAATCTCTGTGTAGCAGATTGACTAAAGAAACTAACAATAGATTCGGCCATTACCGGTCCTATCTCGTATATAGCGTCAAATTCCTCTAACCTTGCTTTCATCAGATTATCTAAGGTCTTAAAGTGTTGTGCTAAAACATAGGCTGCCTTTTCTCCTACATGCCTGATTCCCAAACCATATATTAGACGCGAAAGTGGTTGTTTCTTGCTCTTCTCTATTGCCATAAGTAGATTCTCAGCTTTTCTGTCTTTGAATAATTCTAATTTTAACAGGTCGTCCTTTTTTAAATAAAAGATGTCAGCAAAATCCTTAACCAAACCGTTCTCCACTAACTGTTCTACCACTGCCTCACCCATACCCTCGATATCCATTGCCTGTCTCGAGGCAAAGTGAATCAAGGAACGCTCAATCTGAGCAGGACAGAAAGGGTTTATACACCGGTAGGCGACCTCTTCTTCCTTCTCTTTAGCAATCTTTCCTCCACAAATCGGACAACTCTTAGGAATCTTAAATTCTCTTTCTCTACCTGTACGCACAGACTCTATAACCTTAACCACTTTAGGGATAACCTCGCCTGCCCGCTCTATAACCACTCTATCTCCTATCTTGATACCTAATCTTTTTATCTCGTCAAAGTTATGTAGGGTAGCGTGTTTGATGATTACTCCTCCGCATTCCACAGGCTCCAGTTCTGCTACGGGTGTAACAACTCCAGTTCTACCCACCTGAACTATAATATCTCTTACTATGGTAGTAGCTTGTCGGGCAGGAAATTTGTAAGCCACTGCCCAGCGTGGGCTCTTTAAAGTAAAGCCTAATTTCCTCTGTTGTGCTATGCTATTTATCTTGACTACTATACCATCTATCTCGTAGTCAAGCCTTTCTCTTCTGGCCTGCCAATACTTACAGTAA